>JANXWR010000075.1 GCA_025351025.1 Burkholderiales bacterium
CCGGAGCCGGGACGTTTCGCGAGCGCGGGAATGCGGATTGCCGCCTTCCTGCACGACACTACGAGGATTTCCTGCCATGAACAAGTCTCCAGCAAATGGCCCGCCCGAACCCGAGCGTGCCTGGGACGACGACGCCGAGCCCTGGCGCCATCCGCCGGTGGTGCCGCACGACGAAAGCGTCGCCGATTCGATCGGCAAGTCGATCTCCGACGTGGTGACCGGCCCGTTGGCCGACGCCGAAAGCAAGCGGAAGCCGATTCCGCGCCCGTAGCGCGCCCCTCCGCGAGAATCACGCCACGGCCGCCGCCGCATCGCAGCGGCGATTCCAGGAGAGCCCACCGGGCGCCGTCATGGGACTGAGCAAGGAGTTCACCGAGCCCGAGCCGTTGCGCGCCGAGATCGACGCGCTCGCCGGCCCGACCATGCTCGAGTTCGGCACCTCGTGGTGCGGCCACTGCCGCGCCGCCCAACCCGGCATCGCCGCTGCGTTCGCCGCGCACGCAGGCGTTCGCCACATCAAGATCGAAGACGGCGGTGGCCGCCGGCTCGGCCGCACCTTCGGCGTCAAACTCTGGCCGACGCTGGTGTTCCTCGTCGACGGTCGCGAGCTCGCTCGCGTCGTGCGGCCGCGCGAGGTCGCGCCGATCGCGGCGGCGTTCGCGCGCCTCGACGCAGCGGCGTGACGGGGCGGCCTTGCTGCGCGGTGCCGCGCCGCTATGCTCGCTCATGACGAATTGCCTCCGCCCATGAAGATCGCGACCTTCAACGTCAACGGCATCCACAGCCGCCTGCCCCGCCTGCTCGAATGGCTCGCCGAAGCCAAGCCCGACATCGCCTGCCTGCAGGAGATCAAGACCTCCGACGACACCTTCCCGCGCGAGGCGATCGAAGGCGCCGGCTACCAGGCCATCTGGCAGGGACAGAAGGGCTTCAACGGCGTCGCCGTGCTGACCCGCACGGGGAGCGATCTCGTCGAGCGCCGGCGCGGCCTGCCGGGCGATCCGGACGACACGCACAGCCGCTACCTCGAAGCATCGGCGCACGGGCTCGTCGTCGCCTCGATCTACCTGCCGAACGGCAATCCACAGCCGGGCCCCAAGTTCGACTACAAGCTTGCCTGGTTCGAGCGCCTGACCGAGCACGCGGCGACGCTATTCGCGAGCGAGCAGCCGGTGCTGCTCATCGGCGACTACAACGTGGTCGCGACCGACGGCGTGGCCGATATCTACTCACCGGCGTCATGGAAGAACGACGCCCTGCTGCAGCCGGAAACGCGCGCCGCGTACCGGCGACTGCTCGGCCAGGGCTGGATCGACGCGATTCACCACCTGCATCCCGACAAGGCCATCTACACCTTCTGGGACTTCTTTCGCAACCGCTTCGCCCGCGATGCGGGCTTGCGCATCGACCACCTCCTGCTCAACGCGTCGGCGGCCAGGCGCCTGGAGCAGGCCGGCGTCGACAAAGGCGTGCGTGCGCGCGAAAAGCCGAGCGACCACGCGCCGGCGTGGGTCGTGCTCGGTTGAACCGCGGCGGCTGAGGCCTACTGGCCGGTGCGCTCGGGCGCGCGGTCCGGCGCCTTGCCGAAGCGTTCGTTCTGGCGCTCGCCGAAGTGGCGCATCTTCTGCGCCTGGCGATGCGTGAACTCGCGCGTCTTCTCGGCCACATGGTGCGTCTTCTCACGCGTCTTTTCGGCGACGCGATGCGACTTTTCGCGCACCGTCGAATGCCGGTCGTTGTCGTAGGTCCGATCGGCGTCGCGCTGCGGCTCGCCATAGCGGGCCATCAGCTCTTCGCGGTTGCGTTCGCGCCGTTCCTGGTCGCTCGGGCTGGACGGCTGCGCGATGGCGGCGGTGCAGGCGGCAACGGTGGTGAGGGCGAAGACGATTCGGGCAATGCTTTTCATGGCGATCTCCATCGAAGATTTCGATGCCGAAGTCTGGCTCCCGAACTTGCCTCGACCCATGGGCGGAGAGCGCGCGATCGGCTCCGACGCGAACGCGTCGCCGCGTCGGACGCGACCTACCCGGCCGCCAGCGCGCGTCAGGCCTGCCAGACGCCGTGCCCCGATTCGCGCAGGGCGATCGCCAGCTCGACCTCCATCTCGCAAGCGGCGGCGTAAGGCATCGGGTTGTAGACCTCGTAGAGCTGCGGCAGCAGGCGCAGGCCGAAGTCGCGCACATAACGGTTGGCCTGGATGTCGGCCTTGTGCCGGTCGAAGCGCAGGTCCGGGTCGAGGCCGGTCATGCCGACGTAGAGAAAGGCCTTGCCGACGTCGCAGCCCGGGTTCGCCTCGCGAAAGCGACGCTGGTTCCAGACCCGATCGTCGAGCTCCACGACGTAGACGTGATAGCGGCCGGCCGGCCGTCGCGGCGCCTTCGATCCAGTCAGACGGGGTCCGCGCTTGCTCGAGATGGGCATCCGGTCGCCACTCCGCAGCCGGCATCGCCTGCGCGATGAGGAAGTGACTGCGCATCGATCGTATCGCGAGGCGCCGCCCGCCTGACCCAGGCGGCGCGCGCCGCGAAACGGACCGCGCGCGACCACGACCACGACCGCGCCGATGCGGCAAGATGCGGCGATGTCGGCAAGCCGCGAAGAACTGGACCGCATCGCTGCCCTCACCGTCGCGCACTACAGCCAGCGTGCCGAGGACTTCTGGCAAGGCACGCGCGAACACGACGTGACGCAGAACGTCGCCGCGCTGCTGCGCCATCTGCGGGGGCCGGGGCCGTTTTCGATCCTCGACCTCGGCTGCGGGCCTGGCCGCGACCTCGAGACCTTTGCCGGGCTCGGCCACGAATGCATCGGCCTGGAGGGCTCGGCGCCCTTCGCGGCGATGGCGCGCGCGCACAGCGGTTGCACGGTATGGGAGCAGAACCTGCTCGCCATGGACCTGCCGGCGTCGCGCTTCGACGGCGTGTTCGCCAACGCCGTGCTCTTCCATGTGCCGAGTGCCGAGTTGCCGCGCGTGCTCGGCGAACTGCACGCGACGCTGAGGGCGGACGGCGTGCTGTTCAGTTCGAACCCGCGCGGCGAGGGTCAGGAAGGCTGGAACGGCGGCCGCTACGGCGTCTATCACGACCTGGCGGCGTGGCGCGCCCGTCTCGACGCCGCCGGATTCGTCGAGCTGGAGCACTACTACCGCCCCGAGGGCCTGCCGCGCGAGCGCCAGCCCTGGCTGGCGAGCGTCTGGCGCAGGACATGAGCGCTATGCTCGAGGCATGAACGCCGACGATAAAAGCGCAGGCGCGAAGGCTTCGCTCGACGAGCAGCGGCTGGCGCTCGACGAGCGCCGCCTCGAGCTCGACCGCTCGTTCGCGCGCAAGTGGCTGCCGACGCTGGCCACCGTCATGGTCGGCCTGGTGGCGACCATCTTCGGCTACGTGCAGCAGCGTCTCGCCGCCGAGTCGACCGAGCGGACGCGCATCGAGTCGAAGTCCAAGGACGAGCGCGAGTGGGGCTTCAAGGTCGTCGAGATGTATTTCAACAAGCGCGAGCTGTTCGACCTGACGAAGAACGCCGAGCCGGCCACCCGACAGCGCCGTGCGCGTCGTCAGCACCAAGCAGCTGCCGACCGGCGTGGTCGAGGTCTGGCTGCCGCGGCCCGCGACGCCTTGAGCGGCGACGACGGCACGCGCGCCGCTCAGGGCGAGCTGATGCGCGTCACGTTGCCGCGCGTCAGTACGTAGACCGCGCCGTCGCTGCCGACGAGCAGGTCGACCGGCGATCCGGACAGCCTGGCGAACGCGTAAGCGGCATTGCCGTTGGCCAGGTCGACGCGGCCGACGAACTGGCTGATGTAGTCGGCAAAGTAGTACTGGTCGCGGTAGCCGGCGGGAAACGCGCCGCTCGCCGGATAGAAGGCGCCGCCTGCGATCGCGAAGCCCTTGAAGAATCCGCCTGAGCCCGAGCCGAGCGGGCTGGCGTCGCTGTGCCTGTAGGTGAAGAGCGGACCGGTGATGCCGGCGCCGACGTTGTCAGGCCCTTCCGAGGCGGGCCAGCCGTAGTTGGCGCCTGCCGCGCCGAGGTCGATCTCTTCCCAGGTGCTCTGGCCGACGTCGTTGATGTGGATGCGGCCGGTGCCCGGTTGCACTGCGAAGGTGAAGGGGTTGCGCAGGCCGTAGGCCCAGATCGCGCGCGCCAGGCCGGTCTGCGTCGCGAAGAAGGGGTTGTCGTTCGGGATCGAGCCGTCGGCGTTGAAGCGCAACAGCTTGCCGAACGGCAGCGTCAGGTCCTGCGCCTGCGGCGGGTTGGCGTTCTCGCCAACGCCGACGTAGAGCTTGCCGTCGGCGCCGAAGTGCATGCCGCCGCCGTTGTGGTTGGTGGCGCCCGACAGGTTCGGCAGGTCGACCAGCGTCAGCTCGCTGCCCGCCGCGATGACGTCGCCGTTCGCGGTGAGGCGGCTGATGCGGTTGTGCGAGCCGCCGGCGGTGCGCGTCGAGTAGATGTAGACGAAGCCGTTCGTCGCAAAGGCCGGGTCGAGCGTGATGCCGATCAGGCCGCGCTCGCCGCTCGAATCGACGACGAAGGTGGCGAAGGGCGTGGCCAGCAGCGCGCCGTTCTTGATCACGCGCAGCGCCCCGCCCTGCTCGGCGACGAGGAGGCGTCCGTCGGGTGCCTGGGCAAAGGAGGTCGCGTTGTTGAGGCCGGTGACCCAGCTCTCGTTGCGCGTGAAGCCGCTCGGCTGGGTGGCGTTGCCGCCGAACTGCACCAGCGCCGTCGACCAGGCCGAGACATCGCCGGCGGCGTCGCTGGCGCGCGCGCGCAGCACATGCTGGCCAGACGCATACAAGCTCGTGTCGAGGTTGGTACCGTAGGGCGCGGCGGTGCCGGCGCTGCCGATCGGCATGCCGTCGATCTGGAACTCGACGGTCGCCACGCCGACGTTGTCGCTCGCGGTGGCACTGAGCGCGACCGCCGGTGAGTCCGGCCGCCAGGTCGGCGGGTGCCGTCAGGGCGAACGTCGGCGCGGTGTTGTCGACCACGGGGGGCGTCGAATAGCCGCCACCGCCGCATGCCGCAAGCGCCGCCGAGCAGGCCCACGGAGCGGCACGACGCAATGCAGTGAACCTGTTCATGATGAGCAACCTTTGCGCAATGTCGAGCGATCTTGACCTTGCCACGCGAGTCCCTGTGACAAGAGGTAGCCATGGCCATCGGCGCGCCGAATTGCCGCGCCGGGCGGCTCTCGTTCAGGCTCTCTGCGCCGACACCCTAGACTGAAGCCATGCGCTGCCATCCCTCGGGTTCGTGAGCCGTATCGCCATCGTCAGCGCGATGCGCCAGGAACTGGCCGCCTTGTTGCGCCGCATGCCCGACGAGGTGCCTGTCGTGCGCGCCGGTCGCGCCTTCCAGGTCGGCCACCTCGACGGCCGCGAGATCGTTGCCGTGCTCTCGGGCGTCGGCAAGGTGGCGGCGGCGACCACGGCGACCCTGCTCGCCGGCGAGTTCGGCGTCGAGCGCGCGATCTTCACCGGCACCGCCGGCGGCCTGCACGAGCGCGCGCGCGTCGGCGACGTCGTCGTTGCCGACGCGCTGCTGCAGCACGACATGGACGCCTCGCCGCTCTTTCCGCGCTACGAGCTGCCGTTCTACGGCAAGGACCGATTCCGCACCGACCCCACCATGTCGGTGGCGCTAGCCGACGCGGCGCGCGCGGTCCTCGACGCGGCGATGCAGCGACACGGCGACGAAGCGCACGACGGCCTCGACGCGGCGCGGCTTGCCGGCTTCGGCGTCGGGTCGCCCGCGGTGCACTCGGGCCTGGTCGTCAGCGGCGACCGCTTCGTCGCCACCAGTGCCGAAAGCGACGACTTGCGCGCCCGCTTGCCCGAGGCGCTGGCGGTCGAAATGGAAGGCGCGGCGCTGGCCCAGGTGTGCCACGACTTCAGGGTCCCGTTCGCCGTCGTGCGCACCGTCTCCGATCGCGCCGACGACGCGGCGCACGTCGACTTCATGCGTTTCGTCGACGATGTGGCGAGCCGCTACACGCTGGAGATCGTGCGCCGCTTCCTGCGCGATTTCGCCGATTGAGTCACGGCGTCGTTGCGGGCTAACATCTGCGCCCCAACGACACATGGAGACTGCGGCGATGACCTCGATCCTTCGTACTCTGGTCGCGAGCGCTGCGCTGCTCGTCGCTTCGCTCGGCGCCCAGGCCGCCGGCTTCACCCTGAGCAGTCCGACGATCAAGCCGGGCAGCATGCTGACCGAAGCCCAGGTGTTCAACGGCTTCGGCTGCAGCGGCAAGAACGTCTCGCCGGCGCTCGCCTGGAGCGGCGCGCCCGCCGGCGCAAAGAGCTTCGCGCTCACCGTCTACGACCCCGACGCGCCGACCGGCTCGGGCTGGTGGCACTGGGTCGTCTACAACATTCCAGCCAGCGCCACGCAGTTGGCCGAAGGCGCCGGCACCGCCGACGGCAAGGCGCTGCCGGCAGGCAGCATGCAAGGCCGTACCGACTTCGGCGCGCCCGGTTTCGGCGGCGCCTGCCCGCCGATCGGCAAGCCGCACCGCTACGTGTTCACGGTCTACGCGCTGAAGACCGACAAGCTCGAGATCCCGGCCGACGCGACCGCGGCGCTGGTCGGCTTCATGATCACCGGCAACAAGATCGGCGAGGCGAAGTTCACGGCGATGTACGGGCGCAAGAAGTAGCCGCCGACGCACGTCGCCCCCAGCCTGGCGCGACGGCGCCCGCGGACGCCGTCGCGAGCGAATCGCTCAACTCGTTGCCGAGTACCCGCTCTTCGCGCCGTCGGTCGTGTCGCCGGCCTCGCCGCTGGCCGCCTTGCCCGCGCCGCCCTGGTCCTCGGGAATCTTCAGGCCGACGTAGGTGCCGGCGCTGATGCCGAGCAAGGTCAGCAGCGAGGCGTCGAATTCCGGCATGGTCAGTCGCGTCGCGACGTGGATCAGGAACATGAGGCCGAGGGCGATCGTCATCACCAGCATCTGGAAGCGCTGGATCGTGATGCCGTTGGCGTCGCTCAGCAGGTCGCGAAAGAACACGCCGGTCTCGCCCGGCGCGGGCGTGCGGTCGGCCGAGATGCCGACCGAGGCCATGGTCGTGGCGCTCGAGATGCCGAGCAGGGCCAGCGCCTGGCCGCTCAGCGTCGGCATCTCGCCGGTGACCAGCCAGAGGAAGACGAAGGCAGCGAAGATGATCGCGAACCACCACGCCATCTGCGTTCTGGCGAGGCTGAAGGTGCGTGCCTCCAGCGAAGCGCCCTTGGCGCTGGCATCGCGCAGCAGCGCCGAGTGCTTGGCAAGATAGACGAGCAGGCCCCAGACCAGCACGACCACGGCGACCGCGGTCGGCGACCACCACTCGAAGATGTAGAAGCTGAAGGTGCTGCCGGGCGCGGCGAGCTGCTGCATGGTCTTGTCGTCCTTGAGCCAGCGGATGTCGTAGTCGAGCGTGCGAGGCTTCTTGGCGGTTTCGAGCGGATTGCCGAGGATCTCGTCCCAGACCGCGCGATCGATTTCGGCCGAGGTCTTGGCTGCGCCCTCGTGATGGAGCGCGAACGACGCCGCGGCGGCCTTGTCGCCGTCGCTGCAGCCGACCGCGCGCAGGCCCGTGTCCATGTCCTTCACGAACAGGGCGAGCCGGGTCACGTCGCCGATCTGCGCGCAGGTCGTGCCCGGCAGGCGCGGAAATGGGTAGCTCTTGTTGACGTGCGTCTGCGCCGGCGGCAACCGATCCGCGTAGTAGTTGGAGGCGAACAGGACGGCGATGACGATCGCCACGTAGAGCAGCGTCGCGTAGGCGGCGCGGTGGCCGTGCGAGAGGTCTTTCAGCATGTGCGGCTCCTCGCTTCGCTCAAGGGGTGACGAACAGGTCGCGCTCGGCCTTGCGCCGCTTCACGAGCCCGTCCATCTTCACGCCGCCCGCCATCACCCACCGGCTGAACTGGTCGGCCGCGGCGGCGCGGTCGCCTTCATTGAGCTCGCGCAACAGCGTCGCGGCCTTGAGGTTGCCGATGCCGAGGTTGAAGGCGAAGCTGACCAGGGCCGCGAACTCGTTGTCGCTCAGATCGACCTTGACCAGGGTCAGCACATCGCGGCCCGTGTCCATCAGGTCGGCGGCGAGCAGCGCCTCCGCCTGCGCTTTGGTGATGCCGCCCGGATAGAGGGCGAATGCGGCGGCACGGTCGGCCGCACCCTTGAGGAAGCGGCCGTTCTGCCGGATCGCATGACCCCAGCCGATCGTCCAGATCTGGATCGGGTCGAGGTAGGGATCGATGTTGACCGTGGCGGGATCGCCGTCGGGAATGCCCTCGAACGACTTCACCAGGTCGATGCCCGCCTGACAGACGTCACGCTGCGCCATCACGCACCTCCCTGCCCGCTCATCTTGCCATCGAGTTTCAGCGAAAGACCCGGTGCCGGCACCTGTGAACCCTCACAGTGTGCCGTGGCCGATACCTTTCCCTCCAGCTCACTCGGCCTCGCGCCCGGCGTCTTCGCGACAGCGGGCCTGCAACGCGGCCCAGCCTTCGGCACCGAGCCGCTCGAGGGTCGCGACGTTGGCCTCGAAGATCGCCTCGGCCTGCGGAAAGGCGGCGACGGCGCGGTCGATGCTCTCTTCGCGCAGCAGATGCAGCGTCGGATACGGCGACCGGTTGGTGGCGTTGGCCGGGTCGGCGGCGGCGTTGCCGGCAAAGCGGTACTGCGGATGAAAACTCGCCACCTGGATCACGCCCTCGAGGCCCAGCCCGGCGACGGCGGCGTCGGCGAGGTCGAGAAAGTCGTTGTAGTCGGCGAAGTCGGTCAACACCTGCGCATGGATCAGCAGCGTCGTCTCGATGCGCTCTGCCGGCGTCTCGGCCAGGAGGTTCAGCTCGTCGACCAGCACGGCCAGCAAAGCCTCGGCGTCGTGCGCCGTGGTCGCGACGTAGCGCACCAGGCCCTTGACCTGCGGCGCCCTGGCGAACGGGCACAGGTTCAGGCCGATGACGACGCAGTCGACCCAGGCGCGGGTTTCGGCGATGGCGAGCTCGGTCATGGCGGGCGCCCGGGTATCACGGAGACGTCATCGGGCGGTGCGAAGATGCAGGGCTTCATTGTCGGAGACATCCATGATCACACTGCCGCGCTGCCTGCGCAGCGTCGTCTCCGCCGCCGGCGCCGCCACCTTGCTGCTCGCCGCCTGCGCGAGCGCGCCGACCGGGGCGCTGAAAACGCTCGACGGCAAGCCGCCGCTCGTCGCCGCGCACCGCGGCGCGTCGGGTTATCTGCCCGAAGAGACGATCGAGGCCTACACGAAGGCGATCGAGCTCGGCGCCGACTTCATCGAGCTCGACCTGATCTCGACCAAGGACCGGGTGCTGATCGCGCGCCACGACCCGAACCTCGCGATCAACACCGACGTCGCCAGGCACCCCGAGTTCGCGGCGCGCAAGCGCACCACCAAGGTCGACGGCGAGGAACAGACCGGCTGGTTCTCCGACGACTTCACGCTCGCCGAGATCAAGACGCTGGGCGCGATCTCGACCGATGCCGAGCGGCCGCAGGAATTCAACGGCCGGTTCAGGGTCGCGACCTTTGCCGAGGTGATCGAGCTGGCCAAGCGCAAGTCGAAGGAGACCGGCCGCACGATCGGCATCTATCCCGAGACCAAGAACCCGAGCTATTTCGCGGCGCTCGGACTGCCGCTCGAAGACAGGATGCTCGCCATGCTGACCGAGGCCGGCTGGACCGGTCCCGAGTCGCCGGTGCTGCTGCAGTCGTTCGAGCCCGGCAGCCTCAAGTACATGCGCAGCAAGAGCTCGAAGCTGCGCATGGTGCAGCTCATCGACGGCGACAGCGTCGACCTGAAGACCGGCGCGGTGACCTTCGGCGTTCCGTCGGACCGGCCCTACGACTGGACACTCGCCGGTGACAAGCGCAACTTCGACGTCATGGTCACGCCGGCCGGCCTGGCCGAGATCAAGACCTATGCCGACGGCATCGGCCCGTGGAAGCGCTACATCGTCAGCGTCAAGGGCACGGTCGGCGCCGACGGCAAGGTGATGGACCTGAACGGCGACGGCAAGATCAACGACGCCGACGCGACGACGCTGGCGCCGACGACGCTGATCGCCGACGCCCACCGCGCCGGACTGTTCGTGCACGCCTTCACCTTCCGCAACGAGAATCGCCGCCTGGCCGCCGACTACAGGGGCGATCCGAAGCAGGAGTACCTCCAGTACTACGCGCTCGGCCTCGACGGGCTTTTCACCGACTTCACCGACACCGCGCTCGCGGCAAGGGCCGAATACCTGCGCAGCGTCGGCGCTGCCAGGTAGCGCCTACACGCGTCGCGTCGGCGCAAGGCGCCACGCGAGCGCCAGGCCGGACACGACCAGCCCGCCGAACCAGACCCAGGCGGAAAGTGCCTCGAAGTGGAACAGCTTCAAGTGCAGCGCCGAGGCAAGCAACACGAGCAGCGTGAAGGCGAGCATGCTGACGAGGACGATGCGCCGCGACTCCGCCTCGGCCTCGCGGGCCAGCATGAGCGCGCAGACGCCATAGGCGAAGAACGGTCCGGCATAGATGCTGGCGAGCAGCAGCGGCAGCTTCCACGGCCAGACGCGCACCATCTGGTCGGGCACGACGAGCAAGGCCGCCGCAAGCAGCAGGCAAAGCACGGCGAGCGCGACCAGCAGCGGATCGGCCTGACGCCTCCTCGCCGCGGCGGCGGCGCCGCCGGGGCGGAAGTAGAGCCATGCGCCCCAGAGCGGGAACACCGCATAGGCGCCCATCCAGAACCAGACCTGCGGCTTGCCGAAATCGAATTCGCCGAGGTGCAGCGCGGAAACGAAGAAGAGGGCCCCCGTCCATAGCGCGGCCAACGCGACAGGAATGCGCACGGAGGCCATGCGCCTCGCAGACAAGCTGAGCATCATGGCGAGCAGGCCGGCCAGGTAGATCGCGGCGATGAAGCGCGCGTGCAAAGGCGGCACGGGCCACGGCAGCGCGCGCGTCACCTCGGCCGGCACGACGAAACCCCAGGCACCGACCCAGAGCGCGAACAAGCCGACGAGCACGAAATACGAGCGATAGGCACGGCTCAGCATCGCCGCCTCCTCGTTGCGCGGGACATCGGCCTCAATGCTCCTGCCGCACCGAGTGGATGTCGATCACGACCTGCTCGCTGTTCTCGACGAACTTGAGCTTGTAGAGCAGCCGCCAGGTCGTGCCGGTGCCCATCGAGGGCTCGTCGATGTAGCTCTTCCAGCCGGCGACGTCGGGCTCCACGTGCGAGAAGTGGCCGTGGATCTGCGGCGTCCAGCCGTTGCCCAGGCCCTGCTTGCCGCTCCAGACGTAGGACTCGACCTTGGCCATGTTGCGCAGCAGGTTGGCCAGGTCGTCGTGATACGGGCAGTTGCCGCGCACCGCGTTGGCGGCGTTCTCGATCTTCACGCTCTTCGGATGGGCGCCGAGCTTGCGCGGCTCGGTCGAAGCGACGACGCGCGTCTCGGCGCCGCTCGACGAGAGCAGCTTGAGCGTCGCCTTGACGGTCTGGTTGTCCTTGAACTTGGCCTCGAGCTCGTGCTTGCCCAGGTCTTCGATGTTCGACGTGAACTTGGCGTTGTCGAACAGGCCGAACAAGTGGTCCTTGACCGGCTTGACGTCCTTCAGCGTCTTCTTCAGCTTTTCGCCGTCCTTGAGGTTGTCCTTCTTCTTCAGCTTGTCGGTGGCGCCTTCCATCTCGGCGTCGGGCATGTTGACCTCGAAGGTCTTGCCGTTGAAGGCGTTCTTGAAAAGCGAATTGATCGGCGTCTTCGTCAATTCGATGGTGAGCTTGCCCATGGATCTCCTCCTTGTTGTCGTTCGCGGCGATCTCGGCGCCGATGCGAACTGTCGGCAAGGCGGCACGCCGTGTCAATCCGGGTCGAGACCGGCCGAAAGAAAGGCGGTGACGATCCAACCGCATATGACTCGGCAATGAATTCGCCGTGACTCGCCTCGGCTGCATCGTCGCCGTGCTCTGCGCCGGCACGTGGGCTTCGCGATCCAGCGCGGCGGCGTACTGCTCGGTCTCGGCGCCTTCTTCAGTCGCGCTTGCGTGTTGGGCACGGTCGCCAACTTCGGCTCGGGCAGCTGGGCCTATATCTTCACGCCGATCGGCTTCTACGTCGGCTGCATCAGCGTCGGCGCAGTGCGCAGCCCGACGCCGACCCAGAAGCCCCCTTATGGCTCGCCCGTTCTGCAGGCCTCGGCGTGGGTCGCGCCGTTGTTCGTCGTCTTCGTGCTGCAGCGCATCGGCCGGCCGCTGGTCGCCGGCGCGCGCAAACGCAAGGTGCGCGAGCTGCTCACGCAGCATGTCTGGTCGCAGCATGCCTCGACGATGGTCATCGGCATGATGTTCCTCGTCATGCTGCTGCTCGTCGGACGCTACGGCAGCGTCGCCCGGCCGATCAACTGCACGCTCGGCTCGGTGAACCAAACTGTCTTGGCGCCCGCCACAGTCGGACCCATCGTGATGGCGTTGAGCGCCGCGCTCGGCGTGATGCTGGCGAACTGCCCGATCGTGCCGTCGGGAGCGATGCGGCCGATCGTGCCGCCGAGGTAGTCGGTGAACCAGACGTTGCCGTCGGGTCCGGCGGCGATGGCGCCGAGCGCCGGGAAGCTGCCGAACAGGCCAGCGTTGTAGAAGGTGATGGCGCCGGTCGCCGGAGCGATCTTGCCGATCGCCGCGCCGCCGGTGCCGCTCTTCACGAACCACAGCGAGCCGTCGGCGCCGGCGGTGAGGGCGCCGATCGACTGGCCGGCGTCGAGCCCGTCGGTGAGCTCGGTGATCGCGCCCGCGGGCGTGATGCGGCCTATCACCGGTGCCGCGCCGGTGGTGCTGTTCTCGACGAACCAGACGTTGCCGTCGGGCCCGGCGACGATGGCCGAGGCAGGCCCCATCAGTGGCCCGAATTCGGTGACGACCTTGGTGGCGATGTCGAAGCGGCCGATGCGGTTGGCGACGTACTCGGTGAACCAGAGCTTGCCGCCCGGCCCGCTGGCAAGCGCGTAGGCCTGCGCGCCGGGCGTGATGCCGGTGCAGGTGGTGCTCGTGAACGCATTGCCGGTGTTCGCCGTGCACGACGTGGCGCTGGTCGGCGGCGTGATCGCCGTCGCGCAGGTCGTGGTCGTGAAGGCATTGCCGGCGTTGCCCGCGGTAGCGGCGCAGGCAGCGACCGGCGTCGGTCCGGTGGCGACGGTCTGGCAGGTCGTTGCGCCCGCGGCGACGCAGCTGCCGACGGCGACTGGCGTGCAGACGCCGCCGTTGCAGGACTGCGCCTGCGACGTGCTGCGATTGACCTGGCTCGTCGCCATGAGCAGCGGCGTGTCGAACTCGAGGGCGACGCCGCTCGCCACGTCGACCCTGCCGATCACGCCGCTGAAGCCGAGGCCGCCGACAGGATCGGCGAACCAGACGTTGCCGTCGGGTCCGGCGATCAGCGGCCCGGTCGCGAAGGTCGGCAGCGCGGCCGCGCCGGTGACCGGATAGCTGACGACGCCGGCCGGCGTGATGCGGCCGATCCGCGTCGGCGCGAAGCCGCCGCTGAACCAGACGTTGCCGTCGCCGGCCAGCGTCATGCTGCCGCCGTCGAGCGACCCGCCGGCTGAGAACTCGGTGATTCCCGGCGGGCTGGGCGCGGGTGGTGGCACGGGCGTCGGCGCGGGCGCGGGCGCCGGAGGAGGAGGCGGCGGCGCGGGTGGCGGTGGCGGAGGCGCCGAAGGCGGCGGCGCGGGCGCAGCGATCGGGCTGCCCGTCAGGACGGCGGTGTCGCCGGTGCCGCCACCACACGCAGTCAGGGTCGCGGCAAAGGCGGCCGCGAGACGCCGCATCCTCAGGTCATTCATCGGAGCTCCGTGGTGCTCGAGCGTCAAGTGTGACGTGACGGTGAGCACGTCTTGCAAGCAGATGTGTCGTGGAAGGGGGTCGTGGCCTGCCAAGCCGGCCACTTCTCACAATTTCGCTCCCGGCCGTGGCCGGACTGCTCGCTGCCTAGGCTCCGCACCAGCCGGCGACTGGAAGGCGTCGGGCATCATTCAGCCCCTCGCGCCCGTTATGGAACGGTCAGTGCCCCGTGTTTGAACAGACCTTCACGAACATCGACGACATCCTGCGCAAGGACGCCGGCTGCACCAGCGAGCTGGACTACACCGAGCAGACGTCCTGGCTGCTGTTCCTGAAGTATCTCGACGCCCTCGAGCACGACAAGGCCGACGAGGCTGCGCTCGAAGGCAAGGCCTACAACCTCATCCTGGCCGAGGCCTTCCGCTGGGACACCTGGGCCGCGCCCAAGGCGCCCGACGGCAAGCTCGACCACAACGCCGCCAAAACCGGCGACGATCTGCGCGAGTTCGTCAACGACAAGCTCTTTCCCTACCTGGCCGGCTTCAAACAACGCGCCAGCGGCCCGAACACCATCGAATACAAGATCGGCGAGGTCTTCGGCGAGATCAAGAACAAGCTGCAGAGCGGCTACACCCTGCGCGACGTGATCGACCGGGTCGACGAGCTGTGCTTCGGCTCGCAGACCGAGAAACACGAGCTCTCGCACCTGTACGAAGCCAAGATCAGAAACATGGGCAACGCCGGGCGCAACGGCGGCGAGTACTACACGCCGCGCCCGCTCATCCGCGCCATGATCAAGGTGGTCGACTCGAAGATCGGCGAGCGCGTCTATGACAGCGCCTGCGGCTCGGCCGGCTTTCTGTGCGAGGCCTACGACTACCTCCTGGCAAAGCCAGGCATGACGACAGCCGATTTGAAGACGCTGCAGACGCGCACCTTCTACGGCAAGGAAAGAAGAGCCTGGCCTACGTCATCGCGATCATGAACATGATCCTGCATGGCATCGAGACGCCCAACGTCGTCCACGCCAACACGCTGGCCGACAACATCAGCGACATTCAGGACCGCGACCGCTACGAGGTGATCCTGGCCAACCCGCCCTTCGGCGGCAAGGAACGCAAGGAGGTCCAGCAGAACTTCCCGATCAAGACCGGCGAGACGGCCTTCCTGTTCCTGCAGCACTTCATCAAGACACTGCGGGCCGGCGGGCGTGCGGCCATCGTCATCAAGAACACTTTCCTGAGCAACACCCACAACGCCAGCACCAGCATCCGCAAGCTGCTGCTCGCCGAGATGCAGAAGGTGATCGAGGCCGAGAAGAGCGAGCTGTTCGACGTGCTGGCCTACGTGGCGTTCGCCACGCCCCCGGTCACCCGCGAGGATCGGGCGGTACTTGCGCGGTCGGCCACGGCCAAGGACTTCTCCGACAAGCATCGCGCCTTCATCGACTTCGTGCTCGGGCAATACGTCAAGCAAGGCGTCGACGAGCTCGATCCCGAAAAGTTCGCCGCCCTGGTCAAGCTCAAGTACAACGCGATCTCCGACGCCTTCGACGACCTGGGCAAACCAGAGCAGGTGCGCAGCGTCTTCGTGGGATTCCAGAAGCACCCGTACGCCTATCGCGCCGCGGCTGGCTCATGAACCCCGTCGAGCTCCTCGCCCTCGGCGAGGCGATGATCGAGTTCAACCAGACCGGCGAGCACGAAGGCCGGGTCTGGCTGCAAGGCTTCGGCGGCGACACCTCGAACTTCGCCATCGCCGCGGCGCGACAAGGCGCGAAGGCCGGCTACCTCTCGGCCCTGGGCGACGACGCGCGCGGCCGCATGCTGCGCGCACTGTGGGCGCGCGAAGGCGTCGACGCGAGCGGCGTGCGGAGCGACGCCTCGGCCTACACCGCGGTCTACTTCGTGAGCCATGACACCGAAGGCCATCACTTCGACTTCATGCGCGCCGGCTCGGCGGCCAGCCGCATGACACCGGTCGAGCTGCCGCACGAGCGCATCGCCGCGGCGCGCGTGCTGCATCTGTCGGGCATCTCGCTGGCGATCTCGGCATCGGCCTGCGAGACCGGCCTCGCCGCCATCGACACGGCACGCAGCGCCGGCGTGCGCGTGTCCTTCGACACCAACCTGCGCCTGAAGCTTTGGCCGATCGAGCGGGCGCGCGCGGTGATGCGCAAGGTGATGGCCCTCACCGACATCTGCCTGCCCAGCCTCGACGACATGACCGCCCTCACCGGCCTGGTCGAGCCCGAGGCGATCGTCGACCATTGCCTCGGCCTCGGCGCCGGCATCGTCGCCCTGAAGCTCGGCGCGGCGGGCGCGCTCGTTGCCGATGCGGCGCAGCGCTTTCGCATTGCACCGCACCCCTGCAACGCCGTCGACGCGACCGGCGCCGGCGACACCTTCGGCGGCGCCTTCGTCGCCCGCTTGCTCGCCGGCGATGCGATCGACGCGGCCGGCCGCTACGCCGCCGTCGCCGCGGCGCTCTCGACCGAAGGCTACGGCGCGGTCGAGCCGATCCCGAGCGCAGCGCGGGTTCGTGCCGCGCTCGCCGGAGACGGACGCATTGGCTAGGCATCGAACTTCGCCTTCCTCGCTAAGAACTTCACGAATCGGCCGGTCGTTACAGGCATGATTGGACAAGCGGCTGGAATCGCCCGCTCATCGAGGGAATGGCTGCGCGAGACTTCCCGTTTTCCACGCAGCTCGCCCATCGCCGATGAATACCTCGTTCGATCAAACCAGCCCCACCCCTTCGCGCTGGGACCAGGAAGGCATCGAATACCTTCGCTCGAACATGGACTGGTGCGCCCGCTGCTCGAAACGCATGGTCGGCCTCAACCCCGGCCTCACCGCCGAGCAGGCGCTCGACCTCGCCCTCGGGCTGAGCCTCGACGACTTGCTGCGCTGCAAGTCGCCCGAGCGGGTCGCCGAAGACCTGCACCAGGTGCAGCTGGAAACCGACGACTAGCCTCCCTTCGGGACAGCTTCTCTCCCGCCTCATGAGCTGGGAAGGTTGGCGCGCCGACAACTTCGCCGGCTGGGAAGACCGTGTGCCTATCCACCTCGGCCCGGGCGGATACGCCGTCGACCCTTGCTGTTCACCTTGCGGGCCGTCAAACCGGTGCTCGACAGCGCCGGCTGAGCGCACGCCTTCGCACCGGCGCTCTTCCTCGTTGCAAGCGAACGCACCTCTCGGCACGGCCGATTGGCATGTCCGAATGCGGCGAGCCCGGCACGGCGATGCGGGCGAAGATGCCTCTTCCCACAGCAACTCCGGAACGCGTCATGACCTTTCGCATCATCGGGCTCGCGCCCGAGCCCTTTCGCCCGCTCTTCGACCTCACCGACGCGGCCTTGCACGAGCGCGGCGTGCGCCGCGTCATCGCCGACGACCTGCGCATGCCCTGCCGCGTGAGCATGGCGCATGCCGATCTCGGCGAGGAGCTGCTGCTCCTCAACTACGAGCACCAGCCGGCAAACACGCCTTACCGCTCCAAGCACGCGATCTACGTGCGGCGCGTCGCCGAGCGCGCGTTCGAGGCCGTCGACGCGGTGCCCGAGGTGATCGTGTCGCGGCTCGTCGCGGCGCGCGCCTTCGACACCCAGCACATGATGATCGACGCCGACGTCGCCGAGGGCGAGGCCGCTGCCGCCGCGCTGTTCGCGCGGCTGCTTCACGACCCGAAGGCGAGCTACCTCCAGGTGCACTATGCGCGGCGCGGCTGCTACGCGGCTCGGGTCGAGCGCGCGTAACTCCGGGCCGGGCGGCTAGCCGTTGCGACGCGCATCGCCAAGGCGGTCGCGCGCCCGCATCGAGCTCACCAGCGCCAGCAGCGTGCCGAAGGCGTTGCTCTTGCTACCGTTGCCGCCACCGAGCTGGATCTGCGGCGCGAGCGGCACCTTCGCCGCTTCGAAGGCCTCGGCCATGCGCAGCATCACCGTCTGCATGAGCTGCTTGTCGGCGCCCTCGCCTTCGAGCGCGTCCGACTTGGCCTTCATCGCCGACGCTTCGGCCTCGCCGATCGCGCGGATCGCCGAGGCGCGGCCGGCGCCTTCGTTTTCCAGCCGGAACTTGTCGCCCTGGGCGAGCTGCGACACCTCCTCGCGCCGGCGCTCGGCGGCCTTGACCAAAGCGGCGCCCTGGTTCTCCTTGATCGAGATGTCGACCAGCGACGCGAAATTCGAGCCGCTCGAGCCCGACTGCCACATCAGCACGAAGTTCGTCGTCGGCACCAGCTCGATCTTGCCGGCATGGGTGTTGAAGGCGTACTTGCCCGGCATCATGAAGTCGCGCCAGACGCCGCGGCAACCGGTCTCGACGAGCTCGCCGTGCGAGTACTCGGCGCCCGAAAGATCCTTGCCCCAACGGCCCGTGTACGAGACGACGACGCCGACAAAACCGACCGGGATCACCGTCTTCTTGATCAGCTCGACGGTCGCGAACAGGCGATTGATGTCGTAGGTGCCCTCGACGAGCACGCGCTCCTGGCGGCCGCGCCGGCCGCCGGCCGCGAGAAACGCCTCGGGCTCCTGGAACGAGTTGTGGCGGTCGCCGACGTCGCCGGCAAGCAGGTCGTCGCGCGCCAGGGGCGGACCGTCGTGCACCGTCACCACGGCGAGCAGGTCGGACTCGGTGCTGTCGCTGGCGCCGCGGGTCACCACAAAGGCAGCAACCACGAGTCGCTGCCGGAAAAATGATCGCGGAACATACCGTCCAACTTTCTCGAGGGGTTGAGGAACACACGGCCGCACACGAACCGCGCCGCGAAGACGCAGCCGCGCGCAACCGACCGGCGGTCGCGACCGACCGAGCCTCAGCTCAGCGACCCGACCACGAGGTTCTGGGGTGGCGGCGCGAGGCCGTCAGGGATGGGGTCGCCGCCCGGGTGGCGGACGACGCGCAGCGCGCGAATATGAAGGCCGTTGCCAGCAGCCGCCGGAGGTGGCGAGGCCGGTGCGAGTGGCACCCGCGGGGCGAAGGACGTTCACGAGGAACTCACTTGTCGGCGGCCCGATCTCAGGGCTCGACAGGCAAGATACTGCTCCTCGCTTACCCGAGGGTCAACTGCCGCTTGTCAAGCGACAGGAAAGGACTGAGCATTCCCGGAGGAACAACTCAAGGGAGTTGCAATGGCGATCGAAATGACCGGTTCGGTAGCGTCGAAGCTCCGGCTTTGTCGGTTCGGAGGGTGCGCGCTGCTCTACGCGGTTCTGGCCACTGGCTGCATGGGAGACAACCCGGGGGCGCCGCCGCCGCCGATCGTCCTGAGCGAGCCCACGCGCACTGTCCAGACGGGGCCCTTCCAGGCGACTGGCTGGGCCGACGCGAGCGGAAAGACGGTGTCCGCCGACCAGGAGTTTGCCGCCAAGAAACGGTGCGCGGAGCGCATCGTCGAAGCATCGACCGACCAGATCCACGTCGTCCCCGCGCGAGACATCGACAACTGCCTGGTGGCGATGGGCTGGAAGCGGCTGGCCGCGAAATAGGCGCGCTTTCAGGCCGTGGCCAACGAACCGCAAGCCGACGGATACGAGTCCTTCTACCGGGAGTTCGACTCACCGCTCATGCGCCGGCTACGGCGCGAGGCGTACGGCGAGGACATCGGGCAACACTCCTGGGTCGGCAGCGAAGAATTGCGCGCCGATATCCATCGCCTCGGCTTGACGTCGTCGAGTCGGCTGCTCGATCTCGGATGCGGGCCGTGCGGCCCGTTGACCTTCGTGGTCGCGTCGGTCGGCTGTCGAGCCACCGGCCTCGAGCTCAGCCCCTCGGCGCTGAAGGTCGGGCGCCAGCGTGCCGCTGTCCTCGGCGTCGACGCGCTGGTCTCGACTCGGCAAGCGGATCTGAACCAGCCGCTTCCGTTCGAGTCGGGCTCGTTCGACGCTGCCATGTCGCTCGACGTCGTGCTCCACGTTCGCGATCGTTCGACGCTGTTTCTGGAGACGAGCCGCTCGCTGTCCGCCGAGGCGAAGTTTCTGTTCACGGACGCCGGCGTGATCACGGGTGCGGTGTCCAACGAAGAAATGCGCAGGCGCAGCCCGCACGGGTTCACTCAGTTCGTCGTCACCGGCTGGAACGAAAGGCTGCTCGAGCGTGCGGGCTTCAGACTGCTCGAAGTCGAGGATCGAACCGAGAGCGTGTCGAGGAACGCGAGCGGCAGGCTGGCGGCCATGACTGCGCATCGGGCCGAGCTCGAGCAAGCGTCCGGGGCTGCGGCGTTCGAAAGCCAGCGTGAATATCTCGAAACGGCGATCGAGCTTTCGCAGCGAAGAGCGCTCTCGAGAATCATGTACCTGGCACAAGCGCCTGCGCGAAGCGCGGGCTGACCGACCCTCTGCCTCGACAGTACGCGTCGCCTGAGTTCCACCATGCTTTCCTTCATCGTTCCCGCCCACGATGAAGAGGCGTGCATCGAAGCGACGCTGCGAGCGATCGCCGCCGCGAGCGCCGGCTCGCCTCATGAAATCATCGTCGTCGACGACGCGTCGAAGGATCGCACGGCGGAACTGGCGGCAGCGGCCGGCGCGCGCGTCGTCATGGTGGCGCTGCGCCAGATCGCCGCGGCGCGCAACGCCGGCGCACGTGCCGCGCTCGGCAGCGTCTTCGTGTTCGTTGACGCCGACACGCTGATCTCGAGCGCCGTCGTCGCGGGCCTCGTCCGCGTCATGGCGGAGGGCGCGGTCGGCGGCGGGGCTGCGGTTCGTTTCGACGAGCCGACGCCGCGCTGGGTCAGACTGGTGCTGCCGATGAGCATCTGGCTGGCGCGCCGCTTTCGCATCACCGGTGGCTGCTTTCTGTTCTGCTCGCGCACCGCGTTCGAAGCGGTCGGCGGTTTCGACGAGACGCTTTTCGCTTCCGAGGAGATCCGTCTTTGTCGCCTGCTGCGTGCGCAGGGCGGGTTCGTGATCCTGCGCGAAGCCGTGCTCACGTCGGGACGCAAGCTTCGCACCTACAGCGGCTGGGAGATCATCCGTGCGATGGTCCGCATTGCATTTGCCGGCAAGGCCGGTGTGAAGGACCGCTCGCGACTCGGCATCTGGTACGACGCGCGTCGGCCCGACAGCACCCGCGCGCGCTGAGACGCGCTCGGTTCGGACGCAGTAGCAGCTTCTGCACGCGCCAAGTTAGCAGCTCGGAGCAGTTGCGCCGCGGCGGCAGCGTAGGCTGGACCGCTGGTGCTGCCGCGCGAGAACACGAAGACGTGGCCCTTCGAATTGACCGCAACGCCCGAAGCTTCGCCGAGGTACAGGTCCCTCGGCATCTTCAGCCGTTCAGGCCTTCGAAGTTCCCGACTCGAGAAAGTCGCAGGCCAGGTTCGCCAGCGCGCGCACGCCGACCTCCAGGCAGGCTTCGTCGACATAGAAGCGCGGCGAATGGTTCGGCGCCGCCTCCTTCATGTCCGTGCCCGGCGGCACGACACCGACGAAGAAGAAGAGGCCGGGCACGACACGCTGGAAGAACGAGAAGTCCTCCGAGCCGAGCACCTTGGCCACGAGCTCCAGCTTGCCGGCGCCGGCGACGCGGCCGAGCGTCGGCACCATCCTCTCGGTCAACACCGGGTCGTTGATCGTGACCGGATAGTGCTTGGTGATGCAGACCGTGCAGCCGGCGCGCGAGCCGCGGCTGATCGATTCGGCCAGCGTCGTCACGCGCTCGTGGATGTCGTCCTGCATCTCCTCGTCGAAGCTGCGAATCGTGCCCAGCAGCTCGACCTTGTCGGGAATGATGTTCTGGCGCAGGCCACCCCTGATCATGCCGATCGTCACGACGGCGGGCTCCTTGGTCAGGTCGACGCTGCGGCTCACGACCGTTTGCAGGCCGAGCACGACCTGCGCCGCGGTGACGATGGGGTCGACGCCGAACCACGGCATCGCGCCGTGCGTCTGCCGGCCGTGCACGGTGATCTCGAGCCGGTCGGCGGCAGCCATGGTCGGCCCGGGCCGATAGCCGATCACGCCGACGGGCAGGCGCGACGTGACGTGCAGCCCGAACACGGCCTGCGGCACGGGCTTTTCCATGGCGCCCTCGGCAATCATCATCTTGGCGCCGCCGTCCTCGCCGTCGGGTGCGCCCTCTTCGGCCGGCTGGAAGAGAAACTTGACCGAGCCGCGCAGGTTGGCACGCAGCCCCGACAGCACCATGGCCACGCCCATCAGGATCGCGGTGTGCGTGTCGTGGCCGCACGCATGCATGATGCCGACCGACTCGCCGTTCCACTGCGCCTTCACCTTCGAGGCGAACGGGATGTCGACCTCCTCGGGCACCGGCAGCGCGTCCATGTCGGCGCGCAGTGCCACCACCGGCCCGGGCAGCGCGCCCTTGAG
This sequence comes from Burkholderiales bacterium, assembly GCA_025351025.1. GTDB lineage: Bacteria > Pseudomonadota > Gammaproteobacteria > Burkholderiales > Burkholderiaceae_C > Schlegelella_A. The sequence continues at coordinate 22,169 of JANXWR010000075.1, forward strand.
CAGGCCGACCACGCCGGTGTGCGCGACGCCGGTGCGCACCTCGTCGAGACCGAGCTTCTTCAGGTACTCGGCAACGATGGCCGAGGTGCGGAACTCCCGGTTGCCGAGCTCCGGATTGGCGTGGAAGTCGCGGCGCCAGGCGACGACCTGCGGCTCGATCTCCTTGGCCGCGGCGTCGATGCGGGCGGCCAGCGAGCTGGCGGTGACGGTGCCTTCGGACATGCGCGTTCTCCGTTCTTTAGCAACCCTGAATCCTATAGGCGGGCGAGCTCGCCCTAGACTGCCTCCATGGAAACCCTCGTGAGGCTGAGCCAGGGTGCCCCGGGCGCGGCGCTGCTGCTCCTGATCATGGTGATCGCCAGCCTGGCCGGCCTCGCCAGGCCGGCCCTCATCGAGCGCGGCGTGTTTCGCCCGTACTGGCTGGTGCCGGGCCGCGAGTACGCGACGCTCCTCAGCAGCGCCTTCCTGCATGCCGACCTGACGCACCTGCTCTTCAACGGCTTCACCTTCTGGGCCTTCGCCTTCAACCTCGAGCGCGAGATCGGCACCGAGCGCTTTCTCGCTCTCTATGCCTTCGGCCTTCTGGCCAGCGACGCCGGCACCTGGTTCAAGCATCGGCTCGACGCCGAGTACCGAACGCTCGGCGCCTCGGGCGCGATCCTCGCCGTGCTGTTCGCGTCGATCCTCTACTTTCCGTCGGGCTCGATCTTCATCCTGCCGATCCCGGTGCCGATTCCGGCGCCGCTGTTCGCCATCCTGTACCTCGCCTACAGCTATTGGGCGGCGCAGCGCGGTCGCGGCCGCGTCAACCACGATGCGCATCTGTTCGGCGCTCTGGCCGGCATTGCCTTCGTCGCGCTCACGGATGCCGACACCCTTCGCCACGCCTTCCACACCTTCTTCGGATGAACCCTGAATGAACATCGACGACGTCAAGCGCAATGCCTTCGCCATGCCGCTCACCAGCCCGGCCTTTCCGCCCGGCCCGTACCGCTTCATCAACCGCGAGTTCCTGATCGTCACCTACCGCACCGATCCCGACGCCCTGCGCACCGTCGTGCCCGAGCCTTTGCAGATCGGCGAGCCGATCGTCAAGTACGAGTTCATCCGCATGCCCGACTCGACCGGCTTCGGCGACTACACCGAGTCGGGTCAGGTGATCCCGGTCACC
>JANXWR010000089.1 GCA_025351025.1 Burkholderiales bacterium
GGTCGTATCGCTCGACGGGGTCGTGATCAAGGAAGTGCAGATCACGAAAGACAAGACCACGCTCGGCCGCCGCCCCTATAACGACATCGTCATCGACAACCTCGCCGTCAGCGGCGAGCACGCGGTGCTGCAGATGGTCGGGCAGGATGTGTTCATCGAAGACCTGAACAGCACGAACGGCACCTATATCAACGGCAAGGCCGTCAAGAAGCAGCTGCTCGCGCACAACGACACGGTCGAGGTCGGCAAGTACAAGATCAAGTTCATGGTCGACGACGGCACCGACTATGAAAAGACGATGATCATGAAGCCGGGCGCCATGTCGTCGTCCGGCTCGGGCGCCGGCTACACCTCGAGCGGGCGCACTTCCAGCTTCGGCGCCTTGAGCGGCGGCCCCAGCGGCAACGTCGGTCCGGCCACCATCCGCGTCATGAACGGAGCCGCCGCCGGCCGCGAGGTGGTGCTGACGAAGGTCGTCACCACCGTCGGCAAGCCCGGCGTGCAGGTCGCCTCGATCACCAAGCGCCCGACCGGCTACGTGCTGGCCCACGTCGAGGGCGCATTGCGTCCGACCGTGAACAACACGCCGCTCGCCGGCGAAACCGTCGGCCTGAAAAACGGCGACGTCATCGAGTTGGCCGGCACGCAGATGCAGTTCGTCCAGGCCGCCTGACGTGCTTCCCCCTCTCCCGCTCGCGGGAGAGGGCAGGGGTGAGGGCTGGGTCGAGTGCCAGACGAAGCGCCGCGGCACCCTGTGACGCATTTCACGCCCCTCCGTGCCCCGCACCGCACGTTACGCGCCGCAATCGCGAATCCGGACTTTGAGCCCTTGCACCACGACGCCTCCGGCCCGAACATCCCCCTCCCATGATCGTTCAGGTGCTCGGATGCTCCGGCTCTATCGCCGCCGGCTGCAGGACCACATCGTTCCTGCTGGATGACGACGTCCTCGTCGACGCCGGCACCGGTGTGGGCGACATGCCGCTCGACGCCCTGGCCCGCGTCGAGCACATCCTGATCAGTCATTCGCACCTCGATCACGTGCTGTCGATCGGCCTGCTCGCCGACAGCGTCATGCGGGTGCGCCGCCTCGACGGCAAGGCGCCGATCTGGGTGCACGCCCTGCCCGAGACGCTCGCCGCGCTGCGCACGCACATCTTCAATGGCGTGATCTGGCCCGACTTCACCCGGCTGCCGAGCGCCGAGCGCCCGGTGCTCGCCTTCACGCCGATTGCGGTGGGCGAGACGATGCTGCTCGGCGGCAAGCGGATCGAAGTGATCCCGGCCTCGCACACCGTGCCCGCGGTCGGCTTCGCCGTCGACGGTGGCGCCGCCGGCTGGTGGGTCTACACCGGCGACACCGGGCCGAATCCGGCGCTCTGGCAGCGGCTCAAGGACATGAACGTCGCGCACCTCGTGATCGAGACCGCATTCAGCGACGACGAGCGCCAGCTCGCGCGCATCAGCCGCCACCTCTGCCCGTCGGCGCTCGGCCACGAGCTGAGGAACCTGGCCGGCAGCGTCGAGGTGCACATCACGCACATCAAGCCGGGCGAGATGGAAGCGGTGATGGCTGAAATCGGCCGCCTCGGCTCGCCGCATCGCATCCGCGCCCTACAAGCCGGCGACACGATGCGCCTCGCCGTCGAGCCGGCACGCGCCTACGGTTGAGGCCCCCGGCGGCCGTGATAAGCGACCGCAATCGTGACGGAATGCGTCAGGCCCGACCCGAACCAGGTGCAAGCGCCGTCGATTGGTGACCGTTTGTGTCAGCTTGGCGGGTGCAGTTCACGAAAACCCGCGCAAACCGCCGTGGCACGGGCCCTGCAATGAACTGCTGGTCTTTCACCCCCCAGTTCCACCAGGAGTTGTTCACCATGAAGCGTTCCATCCAAAAGGGTTTCACCCTCATCGAGTTGATGATCGTCGTCGCGATCATCGGCATCCTGGCAGCGGTTGCGCTGCCGGCGTACCAGGACTACACGGTCCGCGCAAAGGTCTCGGAAGCCGTTATCGCCGGCTCATCGGTCAAGGGTCTGTTGAGTGAGGCC
>JANXWR010000118.1 GCA_025351025.1 Burkholderiales bacterium
TTGACCATCTTCAACAGGCCGCGCCGGCCGTGGTGGTCTTTCAGGTGGGTCTTGAAGTGCGGCGTGAGCTCGTTGATCCGGTCGGTCAGCAAGGCGACTTGCACCTCGGTCGACCCGGTGTCGGTGGCGGCACGGGCGTGCGCCTTGACGATCTCGGCTTTGTGTTCAGTGGTAGCGGGCATCTCGTTTCCATGTATGAAACCGAGCGCCGACCAGGAGGGCCGCGACACGGTTTCGAGGTTCGACTCGCGAACGCCGGTGAAACCGACCGGCGCCGTGGGAAATCAGCTGCCGAAGCAGCCGAGCCAATGATTATAGACGGAGGAAGGCGGCGAGCCGCTCCACCCCCTCGACCAGCCGCGCCGGGTCGCGCGAGGCGAAGCACCAGCGCAGCCAGCCCTCGCCTTCCGGCCCGAAGGCGGCGCCCGGCGCCAGGCCGAGGCCGGCGTCGGCGACCAGCCGCTTGGCCAGGCCCAGCGAGTCGACATGGCCCTCGACCTGGAAGAAGGCATAGAGACCGCCCGCCGGCTCGGCCACGGTGACACCGGGCAAGGCCGCAAGGCGCGGCAACAAGGTGTCGCGACAGAGGCGGAGGCGCTGCGCCAGCCCGGGTACGAAGGCCTCGGACCGGGCCATGGCGGCCATCCCGGCGCGTTGGACGAAGACCGGTGCGCAGGACGTATTGAATTCGATCAGCTTCGCGAACCCCACCTCGAGCGCGGGCGGTGACACGATCCAGCCGAGCCGCCAACCGGTCATGAGAAAGCTCTTCGAGAAGCTGTGCACGACCAGCAAGCGGTCGTCGGGCTCGGCGATGTCCAGGAAGCTGGGCGAGCAGGCACCCTGCGCACCGCCGAAGTAGATGCGTTCGTAGACCTCGTCGGCGACGATCCAGGTATCGGTCGTTCGGCAATGCGCGAGTACCGCTTCCTGCTCGGCACGCGTGAACGTCCAGCCGGTCGGGTTGTTCGGCGAATTGACGATCAGGACGCGCGTCTGCGGTGTCACGGCCCTGCGCAACGCGTCGAGGTCGAGCCGCCAGGCGCCGCGTTCCGCGCGCAGCGGCAATCGCGTGACGCGGGCGCCGAGGATCGCCGGCTGGGCCGTGAGGTTGGGCCACACCGGCACCACGGCGACGACCTCGTCGCCCGGCCCGACGAGCGCCTGCATCGCCAGCATCAGCGCATTGACGCCCGACGACGTGACGGCGATGCGTGCGGCGTCGACCGGGCGATGCAGCGAGCTCGTGTAGCGGGCGATCGCCTCGCGCAACTCGGGCAGGCCGAGATTGTGCGAATAGAAGGTCTCGGCCTCGGCCAGCGAGCGCGTCGCCGCTTCGCGGATGAACTCGGGCGTCGGCTCGTCGCTTTCGCCGAACCAGAAGGCGAGCACGTCGCTGCGCCCGAGCGCCGCGTTGGCGATCTCCCGGATCTTCGACCCCGGCAGGTCCTCGATGACTTGTCTCATGCGATGCGGGGCACCAGGCCCTTGAAAACAAAAATGCCGCTCTCACTTCGGCGGCAGGGTCGCAGCGCTGTGCGGCGACCGCCCGATTGTAGGAGTCACCATGTTCGTTCTTCCCCTCCCGCGTTCCACCACGCTCTCGCGTCGCACTGTTTCGCCCGCGTTCGGCAGCACGCTCGACCGTCTCTTCGACGAATCCTTCGACCGCTATTTCGGTGGTGCGCGTACCGCGGCCGAGAGCCGCACGCCGGCGATGGACGTCGCCGAAAGCGACACCGCGTACATGATCGTCCTCGACGTTCCGGGCAGCACGCGCGAGCAGCTGAAGGTCTCGCTCGAAGGCCGGCGCGTCACACTGAGCTCGGCCGTCGCCGCCGACACCGCTGCCAAGCCCGAAGGCCAGGAAGCGTCGGCGGCCGACGCCAAGCCGGCCGATCGCGTGCTCTATCGCGAGCGCTCCGCCGCGGTCTACGCCCGCACCGTCGTCCTGCCGGCCGAAGTCGACCAGGCGCAGTCGCAGGCGAAGTTCGAGAACGGCGTTCTCACGCTCACGCTGGCCAAGAAGGTGCCCGCCGGCGCGACGCAACTGAGCATCGGCTGATCGGGCGCGGGCCGCACACAGCGGCTCGCTTCAGGACGCCCCCACAGCCGCTGGCCGCGACGTGGTGAGCGGCCAGCGCGGCAGCACGTCGAACGCGTAGTCGGTCGACAGCGCCGCGATGCCGCGTTGCAATCGCATCGCCGCGGCGAGCGCGATCATCGCGCCATTGTCGGTGCAGAGCGCCAGGTCCGGGTAGTAGACCCGGGCCTGGCGCTTTGCGCATTCGGCGCCAAGGCGCGAGCGCAGCAAGGCGTTGGCGCCGACGCCGCCGGCGACGACCAGACGCGTCAAGCCGCTGCGCGCGAGCGCGGCCATCGACTTGCGAACGAGCACGTCGACGATCGCCTCCTGTGTCGAGGCGGCAAGGTCGGCACGCAACTGCTCGCAGTTCGTTCCCTCGAAGCGCAGCGCGTGCGTGCGCACCGCGGTCTTCAGGCCCGCGAAGGAGAAGTCGAGCGAGTCGCGCTGCAGCAGCGGCCGCGGCAAGGCGTAGGCATTCGGATCGCCGAACTCGGCGAGGCGCGCCAGCGCCGGGCCGCCTGGGTAGCCGAGGCCGAGCAGCTTGGCCGACTTGTCGAAGGCTTCGCCGGCGGCGTCGTCGATCGTGTCGCCGAGCAACGCGTATTCGCCGACGCCGGTGACTTCGAGCAATTGCGTGTGCCCGCCGGAGACGAGCAGCGCGACGAACGGAAAGGTCGGCCGGTCGGCCGAGAGAAACGGCGACAGCAGATGGCCTTCGAGATGATGGATGCCTAGCGCCGGCTTGCCGAGCGCCGCGGCGAGCGAGCAGGCCACGCCGGCGCCGACCAGCAAGGCGCCGGCGAGCCCGGGACCACGCGTGTAGGCGACGACGTCGATCGACGCCAGGTCCGATCCGGCCGCATTCAGCACCTCACGCGTCAGCGGCAGGACGCGCCGGATGTGGTCGCGCGAAGCCAGCTCGGGAACGACGCCGCCGTATGCGGCGTGCATGTCGACCTGGCTGTAGAGGGCTTGGGCGAGCAGCAGCGGCGTCGCGTCGCCGACCGTGTCGACAAGGGCGATGCCGGTTTCGTCGCAGGAGGTTTCGATGCCCAGAACGCGCATCGCGGCAGTGTAGGCGGCGGTCCGTTACCGCGTGTGGTTCCCCGCGCTCGGCACGCTGCGCAGATCCTGCGCCACCCGCCCGTCCTGCAGGACGATGACGCGCCCTGCCGAAGCGATCGTCTCCGGCCGGTGCGCGACGATCACTCTCGTGATGTCGAGCTGGCGGATCGCCGCGTTCACCTCCCGCTCGCGATCGACGTCGAGCGCGCTCGTCGCCTCGTCGAGGAACAGGAACTTCGGCCGTTTGGAGAGGGCGCGCGCGAGCAGGATGCGTTGCCGCTGGCCGCCCGACAGGCTTGTGCCCATGTCGCCGACCAGCGTGTGCCAGCCCATCGGCATCGCCTCGATCTCGTCGGCGATTGCGGCAATGCGGCCGCATTGCTCGGCCCACGCGACATCGGCATCGGCGTCGAAGAAGGTGACGTTGTCGACGATCGAGCCGGCGAACAGCTGGTCTTCCTGCATGACCGTGCCGATCATGTCGCGCCAGCTGCGCAGTCCCACCTGTGCAAGGGTCGCGCTGCCGACCCTCATCTGGCCCGACTGCGGCACCAGAATGCCGAGCATGCATTTGAGCAAGGTCGTCTTGCCGCAGCCCGACGGGCCGACGATGGCCACCGAGTCGCCCGCATCGATGCGCAGGCTGAGCTTCTTCAGCACCGGCTCCTCGGCGTCGGAGTAGGCGAAGCTCACGTCGACGAGCTCCAGGCTCGGCGTCGCCGCTGTCGCGCGCGGCAGGCCTTCATCCGCCGGCTCGGGTTCGGCCAGCACGATGTCGGCGAGCCGCTCGCCCTGGAGCCTCAGCATCTTGATCTCGACCGTCTTGTCGATCAGGGCGCTGACCCGCTGCGCGAACTGCTCCTTGTAGGCGAGAAAGGCGAACAGCATTCCGACCGAGAAGCTGTGGTCGAGCACGAGCAAGGCGCCGACCCAGACGACGGCGACCCGCTCCAGGCCGAACACCAGCTTGTGCAGCACCACGAACATCAGGTCGAGCTTTCGTGTCGCGATGTTCGCGTTCATCGCGTCGACGACCAGGTTCATGAAGCGCGCCTGCCGGTCGGTCTGGCGATTGAAGAGCTTGATCGACTGCACGCCACGCAGCGACTCGAGAAAGTGGGTCGAGCGCCGGGCGTCGAAGACGATCGCCTCCTCGGTCGCCTCGCGCAGCGGCCGGAAGAAGGCACGCCGCAACAGCCCGTAGGCGACGACGCTGGCGACGGCGATCGCCGTCAGCCGGCCGCTGTAGACCAGCATCATCGCCAGCGTGACGACGACCAGCAGCCCGTCGAGCACGGCCTCGACGAAGCTTGTCGTCATGGTCTGCTGGATGTGCTGGACGGCGCCGAATCGCGACATCACATCGCCGGTATTGCGCCGGTCGAACCAGGTCACCGGCAGGCGCATCAGATGCGCGAAGACGTTCGACAGCCATTGCAGGTTGAGCGTCGACGACAGATGGAGCACGGCCCAGGAACGGATGGCGCCGGCACCGACCTGGATCAGCACCAGCAGGCCGAAGCCGATGCCGAGCGTGACGAGCAGGTCGCGGTCGTCGCTCACCAGCACGCCGTCGACCACCCACTGCAGGTAAAAGGGCGACAGCAGCATGAACGCCTCGAGCACGAACGCGAGGAGGAAGATCTGCGCCAGCGAGCGCTTCAGGCCACTGACCCGGCCGAGGAGCTGGCCGAGGCTCACCGTCTGCTTCTCGACGCCGGGCCGAAAGTCGGCCTCGGGCGTCAGCTCGAGGGCGATGCCGGTGAAGTGGCGCGACACCTCGGCCATCGGCAACCGGCGAATGCCGCGTGCCGGGTCATGAATCACGGCGCGGCCGCCGGAGATCTCCTTGAGAACGACGAAGTGATTAAGGTCCCAGTGCAGGATGCACGGCAGCTCGAGCTGCGGCAAATGCTCCATTTCCGCGCGCACGGCACGCGGGTTGAAATGCAGCTGGCCGGCGACGCGGACCAGGTCGGCCATCGTCGCGCCCTTCATCGAGACCGAAAAGCGCCGCCGCAGCGTCGGCAGGTCGCTGTCGAGGCCATGCCGGGCGGCGATCATGGCCAAGCAGGCGAGCCCGCATTCGGCCCCTTCGGTCTGCAGCAGCATCGGCAGGCGCCGGCGCGTACCGCCGAAGCTCAGCGCGTCGAGCAGGGATGCGACGCTCACATCCGGCTCGCGATGCCGAGCACGGGCTCGAAGATCCACTCGATGATGCGGCGGCGGTCGAGCACGACGTCGGCATCGAGCTGCATCCCCGGCGCCAGCGCCTGCGCGGTGCCATAGGCGGTCACGTCCTGCTTGTCGAGATTGACGGTGATCCGGTAGAGAGGCTCGCCCGCGGCAGCACCCGGAACGGACAGGCCGGCAAGCTCGGCCGACTGCAAGGGCGCCCTCGACACCTGCACGACACGGCCGCCCTGGTGGCCGAACTTCTGGTACGGGAAGGCCTGGTAGCGCAGCATCACGGTCTGCTCGGGCCGGACGAAGCCGATCGCGCTCGAGGGCGCGAAGAGCTGCGCCTGAAGGCGGGTATCGGCCGGGATGAGACTGCCCATCGTTCCCGACAACGCCACGCTTTGACCGGCCTCGACGACGACGGCGGAAATCGTGCCGTCCTGCGGCGCGCGCACGACGATCGTTTGCCGGGCCGCGTTTTCGGCCGATTGCTGCGCCACCAGCGCCAAGTCGCGGTCGATCTCGCCTTGGGCAGCGCGGGCGCGCAACGGCAACTCGCGACGCTCCGCCTGCAGGCCGGCAATCTCGCGGAGGTGCACCGCGCGCTGCCGCTCGAGCGCGATGACTTGCGCCTTGACGCCGAACAGCTCTTCCGACTTGGTGCGCACCTGCGCTTCGGAGACGTAGTTGTCGGCGCGAAACGCCTTGTACTGGGCAAGCGCCTCTTCGGCGAGCTGCTGGCGTTGCCGCTGCAAAGCCTCCTCGGCGGCCATCGGCGCGAGCTCGCGCTGCATGGCGTCGATGCGCCGATCGAGCGCGGCGAGGCGTGCCGCCTCGAGCTCGGACTGCTGCGTCGCGCTGCCGCGCAGGCTCTGCTGACGCGTCGCCAGGCTCGCCTCGACGGCTGATTGCGTGTCGCCTGAGGGGCTGGCCTGGCCCACTGCGAGCACGAAGAGAACGTCGCCTTGGCGCACCCGCTTGCCCTCGGCCGCATGGCTCTCGAGAACGGTCGCCGCCTGCGGCGCGACCAGGCGGATGACGCCGCGGTCGGGCACCAGGTAGCCCGTCACCCGAGCCTTGCGCGTGTACTCACCCAGGAAAAGAAAGGCGAAGACGGCGGCTGCGACTGCCAAAACAAAACCCGTCGCGACCCACAGGGGGACGGGACGGGTCAGTTGGACGGTGCCCAGCCACTCGCGTTGGCGGCTGTCGAGGACCTCACGCCGGAAAAGGTTGGCCACGACCTCACCGGGAGTTGGAACCGGACCGATGCGCTAACGCGCCTCGGCACCCGGAAACTGTTAGAGCCAGCCGCCGTTTGGGCCGCAGGTGCTCCAGCCTCCGTTCGGGCCAGCCCCGGATACATTGGCGAGTTCAGCCGCAGTCAGCGGAACGGGATGAAGTTCGCTTGGCGAACTGCTGCTCTTCGGGGGCGTCGACGATTCTTGTTGCTGCATGGCCTGCTCCTGGTTTCGGGGTCGAGTACGCACCGCCGGCGCACACAGCGCATTCCATCAAGCCCGCCACTTGGCCGTAACTGTCAACTCTTACAGTGTGCAATCCCTCACGATAGTGGCAGGGAATTATGGTTGCCTCGCAGGCAACGAGCTCGCCCTAGCGGATCAGTCCAAGGCGGAGCGCCTTGAGGACAGCCTGGTGCTTGTTGACGCAGCCGAGCTTGTGCGTGGCGTTGTTGACATGCAGCGCTGCCGTCCGCTCGCTGATACCCAGCAGGCTACCGACCTCCCACGCGGTCTTTCCCTCCATGGTCCAACGCAGGGTCTCGAGCTCACGTGGCGTCAGCGAAGGTGCCCCAGGCGCGTTCAGCGCCGGAGTCAAGATGCGCAACGCTGCGTCCTGCGCATGAACGGCGAAAAGCTGGAGATCTGCGACGAGCCGCGTCATGCTGGTCGCGTCTCCGGGGACAGGCTGGTCTCTGTCAACACCGAGGAAAAAGTGTCGCCCCTCAGGCATATGCAGCGCCATGGCAATACCGTGCCGATAGCCGAATCGAGCCTGCTCCTCCCACTTCTCGCCCAGGCCCTTTTCGGCGTAGGTCTTTTGGTCCCAGATGATGGGCATGCTGTTGCGCTTGCAATGCTGCATGACCGGATCCCGTCGCCAGTTGTCCCGGTTGGCGAACGACTCCTTGTACGCGCGGGGCGTGTTGTCGACGGTGATGAACTCGGCTTCGCCGAGCAAATGGTCGATGACAACCGTCGCCGACACCGTTTCGAAGCCGAGCCTGCGCGTGAAGCCGACGATCTCCTCCTGGAACTCGGCGCGCGTGCGCGCGTCGAGAACGGACGTGAAACCGCTTTCGAGCATGTCGCTCACCGCCTCGCGATTCGCGACGACGGACCGCCTGAAATTATTTCCATCACCCTGACAACTTTGACAGATGGCAAACCCGAGACGCCTTGCCACACTTGCTCACCACCGGCCCAATGGGGATTCGCCATCGACTCGACGATAACAATGACCCCCGCCTGGATCGTATGTGCATGGCCCCCTCTATTGTGGCAGGCCAGTCGCGCACCGCAGTTGCACCTGATGCATCTGGGCACCCGCGTGTTGAGTTTTGGCGACGAGGAATCGCCTTGCAGCGGCCAGACGCTCTGGGGCGATTCGAGCGCCAAGCAATCGGCGGGCGTGGCCTGGGACTGGGTCGAGGTGCAGGCCGGCGTGGTCGCCATGGCCGACCCGCTCGGGCTCGTCACCAACCTCAAGTTGCTCGACGATCGCGGCGAGGCGCTGACCCACATCGAGGTCGCCGTGCAGTTGCATCAGCTCGTTCATGCCCTGCCATGGCAAAGCGAAGTGAGGCGGGCCCTGCACCCTGCCAACAGCTGATCCAGTGGGCTCTGCCGCTGGAGCAGCCCTGCAACCATCTGTCGCAAATTTCACGAAAGCGCTTTCAATTGGCCTTCCCGCCGCGGCGCGGCGCGGGGTACGCTCGGGTCTCCCCGGTCGCAAGGCCAAGCGAGTTTCTGAACCCAGGCGATGAAAGAGTACCGACTCCTGGCGTGGCCCGAGCTCAAATCGGAGTTCCAGCGCACCGCCCACCGCCGCGTCCTGAGCGATCTTTCGCTGCGCTTCATGAGCCTGGCCCAACTGGTCGAGGTGAGCGGATTGAAGAAGGGCGAGCTCAAGTCCTTCCTCGCCATGCTCGACGCACGCGGCCTGCTCGACGAGCGCGACAGCACGGCGCCCGACTCATTTTTGGACTCGATCGGCAAGCTCGGCTGGTTTCGCCGCTCGGCACCAGTCACCCAGGACGAAAGCCGCTAGCGCGCCTGCGGTCGCGGCCGCGCTCGGCGGTCAGTGCTTTTCCTTGGCGTGATTGATCGAGTACTTCGGGATTTCGACGGTCACGTTTTCGCGCGCCAGGATCGCCTGGCACGATAGCCGCGAGCTGGGCTCGAGCCCCCAGGCGCGATCGAGCAGATCCTCTTCACTCTCGTCGAGCTCGCCCAGCGACGCCAATCCCTCGCGCACGACGACGTGACAGGTCGTGCAGGCGCAACTCATCTCGCAGGCGTGCTCGATCGGAACGCCATGCTCGAGCAGGGCCTCGCAGATCGACTCGCCCGGGGCAGCATCGATCTCCTTGCCCTCGGGACAGTACTCGGGATGCGGCAGGACCTTGATGATCGGCACGGTCAGATGTCCTCGACACGACGGCCGGCGAGCGCCCGGCGGATGCCCCGGTTCATGCGCTCCGCGGCGAAGGCTTCGGTGCCCTCGCCGAGCGCCTTCAGCGCATCGTCGATGGCAAAGCGGTCGCCGCCGCCTCGTACCGCAGAGAGCTTGCCGACCAGGCCGTCGATGTCGGCGCGCTCGTCGGCCGAGAGCAGGTCGCCGTCGTCGGCGAGTGCCGTGGCGGTCGCGGCAAGCAGGCGATCCGCGTCGACCTGGGCTTCGCGCAGGCTGCGCGCGGCCATGTCGGCCTCGGCCGCCTGAAAGCTCTCGCCGAGCATGCGTGCCACTTCCTCGTCCGAAAGACCGTAGCTCGGCTTGACCGCGACCTTCGCCTCGACGCCGGCCGTCTCTTCGCGCGCCGTGACGGCAAGCAAACCGTCGGCATCGACAGTGAACGCAACGCGAATCCGCGCCGCGCCGGCGACCATCGGCGGAATGCCGTGCAGCTCGAAGCGGGCCAGCGACCGGCAGTCGGCGACCAGCTCGCGCTCGCCCTGCACGACATGGATCGACATCGCCGTCTGCCCGTTCTGGAAGGTCGTGAACTCCTGGGCCCGGGCGGTCGGGATCGGGCTGTTGCGCGGGATGATGCGTTCGACCAGCCCGCCCATGGTCTCGAGGCCGAGCGAGAGCGGAATCACGTCGAGCAAGAGCACGTCGGCGGCGAAGGCGTTGCCGGCAAGCGCCTCGGCCTGGATCGCGGCGCCGAGCGCCACGACCTGGTCCGGGTCGAGGTCGATCAGGGGCGACCGCCCCGCCCATTCACCGACGGCGCGCTGCACCAGCGGCATGCGCGTTGAGCCGCCGACCATGACGACGCCGTCGACCTCGGCCGCCTTCACCTTGGCATCGCGCAAGACCTGCCGTGCCGCGGCCAACGTGCGCTCGACGAAGGACTGGGCGACCGCTTCGAGGTCGGTTCGCGACACAGGCAGCGAGAACGGCGCGCCGCCAAGCTCGCAGGCGAAGGTCGCAGAAGCGGCGCTCGACAAGGCCTCCTTCGCGGCACGCGCCGCAACCGCCGCGGCTCGAACATCGTGCGGACTCGCGGCGACCCGGCTGCCCTGCCGCAGCGCCCAGGCGGCGAAGGCAGCATCGATGTCGTCACCGCCGAGCGCCGAGTCGCCACCCGTGGCGACCACCTCGAACACGCCCTTGGTCATGCGCAGCAGCGAGATGTCGAAGGTGCCGCCACCGAGGTCGTAGACGGCGTAGAGGCCCTCCGAACCGTTGTCCAGGCCGTAGGCGATGGCGGCAGCCGTCGGTTCGCTGATGAGGCGCAGCACCTTCAGTCCGGCCAGCCCGGCGGCGTCCTTGGTCGCCTGGCGCTGCGCATCGTCGAAGTAGGCCGGCACCGTGACGACGGCGCCGAACAGCTCGTCGTCGAAGGTGTCCTCGGCGCGCTGGCGCAGGGTGGCGAGGATTTCGGCCGAGATCTCGACCGGCGACTTCGGCCCGGCGACGGTGTTCAGGCGGACCATGCCGGGTGCCTCGACGAAGTCGTACGGCAGGCCGGCGCCGACGTCGGCGCGCCCGCGCCCCATCAGCCGCTTCACCGAGACGACGGTGTTGCGCGGATCGACGGCAGCCTGATCGAGGGCGCGCTGGCCGATCTCGGTGCGGCCGTCTGCGCGGTAGCGCACGGCCGAGGGCAGGATGACGCGGCCTTCGGCGTCAGGCAGGCATTCGGCGACGCCGTTGCGCACCGCGGCGACGAGCGAGTGCGTCGTGCCGAGGTCGATGCCGATGACGTGCCGCCGCTGATGCGGGTCGGGCGAGGCGCCAGGCTCGGAAATCTGCAGCAAGGCCACGCTCAGGCCTCCATCGCTTCGAGCCGGTCGCCGACGTCTTCGGCGAAGCGCTCGACGAACATCAGCGCCCTCACCTGGCGCGCGGCACGGACGTACTCGGGCGCCTCGTCGAGGAATCGCGCCAGGTCTTCGTAGGCTTGGCGACGATGCTCGTCGAGATCGCCGGCGATGGTCTCGACGGCCGCGCGCGTCGACGCGTCGTCCAAGGCCTCGCGCCACGCCATCTGCTGCATCAGAAACTCCGGCGGCATAGCGGTGTTGTCTTCGGCGCCGATCGCCGCACCGTGCAGCTCGCACAGGTAGGCAGCGCGCTTCAGCGGGTCTTTCAGGCGCGCGTAGGCTTCGTTGACACGAACCGCCCACTGCATGGCCACGCGCTGCGCCGAAGCGCCGCCGGTCGCAAACCGGTCCGGGTGCACTTGCGCCAGCAGCGTGCGCCGACGCCCGGCGAAATCGGCCTCATCGAGTGCGAAGCGCTCGGGCAGTCCGAAGAGGGCGAAATCGTCGCTGTCGAAAGACATGGATCGAAATGAGAAGGGCCCGCGCAGCGGGCCCGCTGATGCCAGCGAAGCGCGGATGAAACGAAGCGCCGGCTAGACCCGAAACGACTCGCCGCAGCCGCAGCGGTCTTTCTCGCGCGGGTTGTGGAACCTGAAGCCTTCGTTCAGGCCCTCGCGAACAAAATCGAGCTCGGTGCCGTCGATGTAGGGCAGGCTCTTCGGATCGACGATCACCTTGACGCCGTGGTCCTCGAAGACCTTGTCTTCGGGGGCGAAGTCGTCGGCGTACTCCAGTTTGTAGGCCAGGCCCGAGCAGCCGGTCGTCCTCACGCCGAGGCGAACGCCGACGCCCTTGCCGCGCTTGCCCAGGTATCGCGTGACGTGTTTGGCCGCCGCTTCGGTCAGGGTCACTGCCATGTCAGTGGCTCGTCGCAGCGTCCACAGCAGCCGGCGGGCGGGCGTGCTCGACCGCGTTCTTCGCCTTGTAGTCGCTCACCGCCGCCTTGATCGCGTCTTCGGCGAGGATCGAGCAGTGGATCTTCACCGGCGGCAAAGCCAGCTCCTGCGCGATGTGCGTGTTCTTGATCGTCAGGGCCTCGTCGAGCGACTTGCCCTTGACCCACTCGGTCACGAGCGAACTCGAAGCGATCGCCGAGCCACAACCGTAGGTCTTGAACTTCGCGTCTTCGATCAACCCGGTTTCGGGGTTGACCTTGATCTGCAGTTTCATCACGTCGCCGCAGGCCGGCGCACCGACCATGCCGGTGCCCACCGTGTCGTCGCCCTTGTCGAAGGAGCCGACGTTGCGCGGATTCTCGTAGTGCTCAACGACTTTTGCGCTGTATGCCATGACTTTTCTCCTGGTACTGCCGGCGACGGTTCAGTGAGCCGCCCACTGGATTGAACTGATGTCGACGCCTTCTTTGAACATGTCTCACAGCGGCGAGAGTTCGCGCAACCGGGCGACACGATCCTTAAGGGTCGACACGACATAGTCAATTTCTTCTTCGGTCGTGAAACGGCCGATCGTCATGCGCAGGCTGGAATGGGCCAGCTCGTCGCTGCGGCCGAGCGCACGCAAGACGTAGCTCGGCTCGAGGCTTGCCGACGTGCACGCCGAGCCCGACGACACCGCAATGCCCTTGACGCCCATGATCAACGACTCGCCTTCGACGAAGTTGAAGGACATGTTGACGTTGTGCGGCACGCGCTGCTCGGGGTGGCCGTTCAGGAACGTCTGCTCGATGCCCGAGAGGCCGTCGATCAGCTTCTTGTGCAGCATGCGGATGCGCTCGCTCTCCGTGCCCATCTCCTCGCGGGCGATGCGAAATGCCTCGCCCATGCCGACGATCTGGTGCGTGGGCAGCGTGCCCGAGCGCATGCCGCGCTCGTGGCCGCCGCCGTGCATCTGCGCCTCGAGCCGCACGCGCGGCTTGCGTCGCACGTAGAGCGCGCCGATTCCCTTGGGACCGTAGGTCTTGTGCGAGGCCAGGCTCATCAGGTCGACCGGCAGGGTGGCCATGTCGATCTGCACCTTGCCGGTGGCCTGCGCGGCATCGACGTGGAAGATGATGCCGCGTTCGCGGCACATCGCGCCGATCGCGGCGATGTCCTGAATCACGCCGATCTCGTTGTTGACGAACATGACCGAGACCAGGATCGTGTCGGGCCG
>JANXWR010000131.1 GCA_025351025.1 Burkholderiales bacterium
CCATCTTGGGGATCACGTCTTCCATGAGTTTCGGGGCCAGCTTGGTCACGTGCTCGACGAGCTGCTGGGTCTCGACACGGCCGAGCAACCGTGCCGCGTGCAGTTGCATCAAGTGTGAAAGGTGGGTGGCGATGACGGTCGAGCAATCAACGACCGTAAATCCGGCTATCTGGGCCTGCTCGCGCTGGCGCTCCTCGATCCAGGTCGCCGGCAGGCCGAAGGCCGGGTCGGTGGTCGCGGTACCGAGCAGCGGCGTCGTCGCGCCGCCCGGGTTGATGGCCAGCCACATGCCCGGGAAGGCCTCGCCTTCGCCGACGATGGCGCCACGCAGGGTCAGTCGGTAGGCGCTGGGCTTGAGTTCCAGGTTGTCGCGGATGTGCACCGGCGGCGGCAGGAAGCCGACGTCCTGCGCGAACTTGCGGCGCACGCCCTTGATGCGGGCGAGCAGGTCGCCCTGGCGCGACTTGTCGACCAGCGTGATCAGGCGGTAGCCGACCTCGAGGCCGAGCGTATCGACCGGCTGCAGATCGTCCCAGCTCGCTTCGGCATTGGCCTCTGGCGGCGGCGGCGGCGCCTTGGGCGCGTTCTTCGCGCGCTGCTGGTGCTCGCGCATCAGCCACGAGCCGTAGCCGAGGCCGGCGGCGAGCAGCAGGAAGACGATGTGCGGCATGCCCGGGATGACGCCGAGCACGCCGAGCACGGCGGCGACGATCGCCAGCGAGCGCGGCGACGAGAACACCTGGCTCGTGATCTGGCTGCCGACGTCGGTGCCCTTGCCGACGCGCGAGACGACCATCGCCGCGGCGACCGAGATGAGCAGCGCCGGGATCTGCGCCACCAGCGCGTCGCCGACGGCGAGCAGGATGTAGCTGTCGGCCGCCTGCGAGGCGCTTAGGTCGTGCTGGAACACGCCGATGATGAAGCCGCCGATGATGTTGATGAAGAGGATGAGCAGGCCGGCCATGGCGTCGCCGCGCACATACTTCGAGGCGCCGTCCATCGAGCCGAAGAACTCGGCCTCTTCGCCGACCTCGGCGCGCCGGCGCTTCGCTTCCTTCTCGTCGATCAGGCCGGCGTTCATGTCGGCGTCGATCGCCATCTGCTTGCCGGGCATCGCATCCAGGGTGAAGCGGGCGCCGACCTCGGCGATCCGCTCGGCGCCTTTGGTGACGACGACGAAGTTGATGACGACGAGGATCGAGAAGACGATCAGGCCGACGGCGAAGTTGCCGCCGATCAGGAAGTGGCCGAAGGACTCGATCACCTTGCCCGCCGCGGCCGCGCCGGTGTGGCCTTCGAGCAGGACGACACGGGTCGAGGCGACGTTGAGCGACAACCGCAATAGGGTCGTCAGCAGGATCACCGCCGGGAAGGCGGCGAAGTCGAGCGGACGCACCATGTAGGCCGCGACCATCATCACCATCAGCGCCATCGCGATGTTGAAGGTGAAGAGCAGGTCGAGCGCGAACGGCGGCAGCGGCAGCACCATCATCGCCAGAATCATGACGACGACGAGCGGCGCCATCAGGGCGCGGATCGCTTTTGCGTTCGGGCCGACGCGGGCCTGCAGTTGTTGCATCAAGTCGTTCATGTTTTTCTCCCGCTCGCGCTAGCGGGTGAGGGCCGGGGTGAGGGTGGCCGCCGCATGCGGGTCGAGCTCGGCCGGCACGTCGAGCGCGGGCAGCGCGCCGGGCATGGGCACCTTGCCGGCGAGCGCGGCGCGCAACTGGTACACGTAGGCGAGCACCTGGGCGACGGCGGCGAAGAGGGCCACCGGTATCTCGCGGTCGATCTCGGCGTGGGCGTAGAGGGCGCGCGCCAGCACCGGCGCTTCGAGCACCGGCACCTGGCTCGCTGCGCCGACGTCGCGGATGCGCAGTGCCAGCAGATCGGCGCCCTTGGCGATGACGCGGGGCGCGGCCATCGTCTTGTCGTCGTATTTGAGGGCGACCGCGTAGTGGGTCGGGTTCATGACGATGAGGTCGGCCTTCGGCACGGCGGCGATCATTCGCCGCTTCGTCATCTCGCGCATGCGTGCCCGCACCTTGCCCTTGATCTCGGCGCTGCCCTCGGACTCCTTGTGCTCCTGCTTCAGCTCCTGGTGGCTCATCTTCAGCTTCATCGCGTGGTTGCGCTTCTGCAGCGGCACGTCGATGGCGGCGAAGGCGGCGAGCGCGAGCAGGAGCAGGCCGAGGCCACCGGCCATCGCCCCGGTCGCCGCCGAGATCGCCGCCGGCAAGGGCATCGCGAGTACGCCGGCAAAGGCGTCGATGTGGCGGCTCAACCAGAAGGCGCCGATCGCGCCGAGCACCAGCGCGAGCACGCTCGCCTTGATGGCATCGACGAGCTGGGCCTTCGAGAACACGCGGCCGATGCCGGCGAGCGGGTTCAGGATTTCGAACTTCGGGCCGAGCGGCTTGGCGGTCCAGGTCCAGCCGCCCATCGCCAGATTGGCGACGATGCCGATGGCGATCATGGCGATGCCGAAGGGCAGCACCGCGAGCGCCCAGGTGCCGGCGCCGTCGGCGAGCCGGTCGGTCATGGCGGCGCCGGCAAAGGCCTGGCGGCGGTCGAAGTGCAGCGAATCGGCGAGCGCCTGCTTCAGCGCCGAGGCGACGAAGGGCGCCGCCGCCACCAACAACGCGCTCGCTGCCCCCATCGCCGCGAAGTGGCCGAGGTCGCGCGAGCGCGCGACCTGGCCTTCCGCGCGCGCCTTGTCGAGCTTGCGCTGCGAGGCGGGAAGGTTCTTGTCTTGTGCGGAGGTGTCGGCCATGGCGGGTCTGCTGCAACCGATTGTTCCGGGGTGTTCCGAAAACTTGAGCCGGATAAGGCACCGGAAGGCCGGGCATTTCGCGGCGCTGTGGGTCGGCGCGGCCCGGGGCTCTGGACGACCGGCTGTGCATCCAAGGCAGATGCAGACGCGTAGATGGCCTCAACCGAGACGCCGCGACGACGCGGCGCCGAGGTCAAAAAGCAATCCACCTACTCTTAGAGGACAAGCATGAAATTCGTCAAATTCGCAGCGGTCGTCCTGGCCGCCTCGCTCTCCGCCGTGGCGCTGACCGTGTCGGCGCAAGTGATGGTCGGCGGCGCGCCGATGTATTCCAGCAAGGACATCATCGACAACGCCGTCAACTCCAAGGACCACACCACCCTGGTCGCCGCGGTCAAGGCAGCCGGCCTGGTCCAGACCCTGAAGGGCCCGGGCCCGTTCACCGTGTTCGCACCCGTGAATTCCGCGTTCGCCGCGCTGCCCGCCGGCACCGTCGACAACCTGCTCAAGCCCGAGAACAAGCCGGCCCTGACCAAGGTGCTGACCTACCACGTGGTCTCGGGCAAGATGGACTCGGCGGCGCTCTCGAAGGCGATCGACGCGGGCGGCGGCAAGGCCAGCCTGGCCACGGTCTCGGGCGGCACCCTCGTCGCCACGAAGTCGGGCACGATGATCATGGTGAGCGACGAATCGGGCGGCATGGCTCAAGTCACGATCCCCGACGTCGTGCAGTCGAACGGCGTCATCCACGTCGTCGACAAGGTGCTGCTGCCGAAGTGATCGGACCCCGGGAATGAAAAAAGGCGGCCTGCGGGCCGCCTCTTTTCTTGTCGGCTGCCGTGGTCCGAAGCGTCGGACGGTGCTGCGCCCGCGACTACTCCGCCGGGAACATCCTCGGCGCGGCGCGGCGGAGCTTCTGCTCGAGCACGGCGCGGGTGAAGGGCTTGACGATGTAGCCGGCGGCACCCTCCTGGGCGCAACGCACGATGTCTTCCTTCTTCGCCTCGGCGGTCACCATCAGGACCGGCAACGAACTGAGCCGGTCGTCCTTCTTGATCGCCGAGAGCAGCTCGAAGCCGTTCATGGTTGGCATGCCGATGTCGGTGATGACGAAGTCGAACGCCGAGTCGCGCAGGCGCTCGAGCGCGGCGGCGCCGTCGGCGGCCTCCTCGACAGCGTCGAAGCCCATCTCGCGCAGGAGGCCACGCATGACGCGGCGCATGGTGGAGAAGTCGTCGACGATGAGAAAGCGCATGCTGCGGTCCGCTCAGCGCTCGCGGCTCGCCGACAGCGCGGCAGCGTCGCTGGCCGGGGTGCCGGCGTCGACCACCTCGCCCTGGTTCGGCAGGAGCTGGAGCAGGCGCTCTTCCGCCTCGCGGTTCATGACGATGATGCTGATACGCCGGTTCGTCGGGCTCAGCGGCTCGGCCGAGACGAAGAGCCGGCTCGAGGCCAGTCCCTGGACGAGCAGCATGCGGTCGTCGGGCAGGCCGCCGACGACGATCTCGCGCCGTGAGGCGTTGGCACGATCGCTCGACAGCTCCCAGTTGCTGTAGCTGCGCTCGCCGCCGACGAAGGGTTGCGCGTCGGTGTGGCCTTCGAGGGTGATGCGGTTCGGCACGTCGGAAAGAACATGGCCGATCTCGCGCAGCAGCTCGCGCATGTAGGGCTTCACGACGGCGCTGCCGCTGTCGAACATCGGCCGGCTCTGCTCGTCGACGATCTGGATGCGCAGGCCGTCCTTGGTCATGTCGAGGCGGATCTGCGACTTCATGGCGGCGAGCTTCGGGCTCGCGGCGAGCGCTTCCTCGACCTTGGCCTTGAGCGCTTCGAGGCGCGACTGCTCAGCGCGTTTCTGCTCCGCCTGCAGTGCCTTCAGGTTGAGCAGCCTGCGCTTGGCCTGCACGTCGCCGTCCTTCACCTGGCCGGTCGAGCGCGAAAGGTCGGCGCCGCCGCCGCGCACCACGAACGACGAGTCGCCCGAGCCGCTGCCGCCCATCAGCGAGACCTTGAGCGGCGCATTGAAGAAGTCGGCGATGCCCTTCTTGTCGCCCTCGGTGGTCGAGCCGAGCAACCACATGAGCAGAAAGAACGCCATCATCGCCGTCACGAAGTCGGCGTAGGCGATCTTCCACGCGCCGCCATGCTTTGCATGCCCGCCCTTCCTGACGCGCTTGATGATGATCGGCTGGAGCTTCTTCGAGTCGCCGGCCATGTCAGGTCTCCATGCCTGTCGGCGCGGCCACGAGCACCGGGCGGCCCACTCCGCTCATGTCCCCCGAAACTCGGCTAGGCCGCGTTCCTCCTCCTTTACTCCGCTCCGTGGGCCGCCCGACGCTCGCGGCAAGCCGTGAGGCACTCGGCCCGAAAAGCAGAAGTTGCACGGGATCGGGCCGGTGGGGCGCTCTGTGGAGCGAAGTAAAGGAGGAGAAGCGGGCTGGAGGCGCGCTTCGGGGGACATGAGCGGAACAG
>JANXWR010000160.1 GCA_025351025.1 Burkholderiales bacterium
AGTTGATCGCCGCCATTGATGAGTACGTCGCCCATCACAACATCAAACCCAAGCCGTTCATCTGGACCAAGAGCGCTACCGACATCCTGCAAAAGGTCATCCGCGCCAATCAGCCGCTTAAGTTCTAAACAGAATGCAACACTACACTAGCGAATGACCGGCGCGTCGGGCAGCTCGTTCGGATAGTCGCCGGCCGCGGCGCCCGCGAAGCGTGGAAAGTGCTGCACGAGCAGTGCGTCGACGGCGTCGATGGCACGGTCGAGGCCGGCCGCGAATTCGCCGCCGCGAAACGCAGCTTCCATCTGCGCCGCGATCACCGTCCACGCCGGGGCGTCGACGCGACCGGCGATGCCGCGGTCGGCGACGATCTCGATCGCCCGCTCGGCGAGCAGCAGGTAGATCAGCACGCCGTTGTTGTGCGCCGTGTCCCAGACGCGGAGCTTGCCGAACATCGCCACGGCGCGGTCGCGTGCGCTGGCGTGGCGCAGCAGGTAGCTGAGCGGCAGGCCGGCCTCGACGCAGACGCGGATCTGGCCGCTGTGCCGCGCCTCGCTCGCCGCCACGCGCGACTCGATGCGCGCCAGCGCGTCGGGGCCAAGCACGCGGCGGGCGTCGCCTTCGTCGAGCAGGCGATGCTTGATAAGGCGCGGCAGCCAGTGCGCCATCACCACCGCCCCGAGGCGCCGCCGCCGTCGAAGCTGCCGCCGCCGCCCGAGCTGAATCCACCGCCGCCGCCGAAGCCGCCGCCGCCGCCGCCACCACCGCCCCAGAAGATCGGCAGCCCACCCAGGCCGCCGCCGCGCCCGGTGCCCGCGCCCATGACGCCGACCAGGAACAACGCGACGACGCCGACGCCGCCTGCAATCAGCGCGCTCGCGGTCAGCCACCAACCAATGGCGCCGACGCCGACGCCGGTCGCCAGCGCACCGAGCTTGCGTCCCATCACACGGCTGAGGATGCCACCGAGGATGGGCACGCCAACGAAAAGAAAAATGGCGATCGACTGGAAGTCGAAGCCACGGCCGGATGAGCGCGATCGGTTCTGGCTGCCCTGTCGCACCGGCTCGGGCAGTCCTTCGCTGGCGATGCGTTCGCCGAGCCGATCGACGGCGGTGTTGAGCCCGCCCGCGTAGTCGCCGGCCTTGAACGCGGGCACGATCTGCTGACTGATGATGCGGCCGGCGGCGATGTCGGGCACCGCACCCTGCAGGGCCTTGGCGACCTGGATCTGCACCGCGCGGTCGTTCTTGGCGACGACGATGATGAGGCCGTCGCCGACATCCTTGCGGCCGACCTTCCATTGCTCGCCGACGCGCTGCGCGAACGAGGCGATGTCCTCGGGTGCCGTCGTCGGCACGATCAGGATCACGAGCTGCGCGCCATGCGCCGTCTCGATTGCGGCGAGCTTGGTCGAGAGCGCCTCGGCCTGCTGCGGCGTCAGCGTCGCGGTCTGGTCGACGACGCGGCCGTTCAGCGGCGGCACCGGCAGCACGCCCTGCGCAAAGGCGGCGACCGCCGCCGCCACGAGCATCACGGCGGCGACGAAGGAGCGCATCGCGAAGCGCGGTCGCGAGTAGGCAGCTATTGACGTGGCGCCGACGCCGGCTTGTTGAAGTCGACCGTCGGCGGCACCGAGATCTGCGCTTCGTTCTGCACCGTGAAGTTCGGCTTGACCTTGTAGCCGAACATCATCGCCGTCAAATTGGTCGGAAAGCTGCGCGCCTTGACGTTGTAGGCGGCCACCGTCTGCACGTAGCGATTGCGCGCCACGGTGATGCGGTTCTCGGTGCCTTCGAGCGTGACGCGCAGGTCCTGGAAGGCCTGGTTGGCGCGCAGGTTCGGGTACTGCTCGCTCACCACCAGCAGGCGCGACAGCGCGCTGCTCAATTCGCCCTGCGCCTTCTGGAATTTCTCGAAGGCCTCGGGGTCGTTGATCAGCTCGGGCGTCGCAGTGATCGAGGTCGCCTTGGAGCGCGCCTCGATGACGCGGGTCAGCGTCTCCTGCTCGAAGTTGGCTTCGCCCTTGACGGTGGCGACGATGTTAGGGACCAGGTCGGCGCGACGCTGGTACTGGTTCAGCACCTCGGACCAGGCGGCCTTCACGCTCTCGTCGAGGGTCTGGAAGTCGTTGTAGCCGCAGCCGGTGAGCGCCAGCGCCGAAAAACAGGCAGCGGCGGCCAGGGCGAGCCGGCGAACCAGGGCGAGAAAAGAGTGGTGGCGCATCGCGCGTCCTCGGGTCGTATCAACCGGGCGATCGTAGCGCGCTGCGATGCGGCCTCGTCGCGCCGCGGCTTTCGCCTTCCGGCGACGACGCGGCGACGGCGATCGCCGGCCGCTCGCCGCGCAGCATCACCACGGGCGGCGGGCTCCAGACCGCCAGCCCGGCCTGCAGGTCTTCGCGGCGCACACGCGGCATCGGCCGGAGTGCCTCGGCGAGCGACGCGAGGCGCGTTGCATCGAGACCTTGCGCGGCGGCGCGATCGAGCTCGGCCTCGGGATTGCGCAACAGGCTGGCGAGCCAGACCGCCTCGGCGGCATCGAGCGATGCGGCGTGCTTGCCGAAGTAGCGCAGCGCCGCCGCCTCGCCGCCGCACTGGCCGTCGCCCCAGGGCGCGACCGCGAGGTAGAGCTGCAGCACGCGCGCCTTGCCGAGCGTGCGGTCGAGCTCGACGGCATAGAGCAGCTCGCGGAGCTTGCGCGCCGCGCTCTGCTCGTCGCCGTTGTAGAGCAGCTTGGCGAGCTGCTGCGAGATCGTGCTCGCGCCGCGCCGACGCTCGGGCCCGCGCCCGCCAGGCACCTCGCTCGACCAGGCCGCCGCCATCTCGGCGATGTCGTAACCGGCATGCTCGAAGAAGCGCTGGTCTTCGTCGGCGATCACCGCCCTCGGCAGCCACGTGCCGTAGGCCGCCGTAGCGCGTGCCGCGCGCGGCGTGCGCGCGCAGGCCGGCGTCGGCGTCGCCGCGATCAGGGCGTCGCCGCCGAGGCCTTTGACGGTCAACCAGTCGAGACGCGGCTCGATCGCGTAGCGGCGCGAAGGCAGGGCCAGCCGAATCGTCGCGCCAGCGCGGCCTTCGAGATGCGCACGCGCCGCCTCCGGGACGGCATTGCCGAAGAGCGCGACGATGTCGGCGACGGCGGCATCGGCGAGCTTGACCTCGAGGTCGGCGCTCTGCGCGGCCAGGCGTGCCTGCCAGGCCGCGTGCAGGCCGCCGAGGCGCAGCTCGCCATGCAACTGGTTCGGCTCGCCGTGCTCAACGCTGGCCTCGATCTCGGCGATGCGGACCGGCTGCGCGGCCAGCCAGCGCGCGTCGACGATGCAGGGCGCGCAACGCACGACGAGCGACGAAGGTGTCGGCCCCGGCCGTGCGTACAGCGTGCCGTAGCGGGTCGCGACGCTGCGGCCGGCGAGCAGGCGGATGCCGAGCGGATGCGTGGCGACGCGCAGCAGCGCCGGCACGCTCAGCTCGACGCCGACCGGCCCGAGCGCGGCGCGCGCCGACCAGTCGCCGGGCCTGGCGCGCAGCGCGTAGAGCGCAGTCGCCAGCAGCACGGCGCCGGCGGCAAGCATGAGCCCCAGCAGCGCCAGCAGGACGAGGCCGATGCGGCGGATCAGGCGCTTCACGTCGCGCTCACTGGCGTCGGCGCGACCGTGAAGGCGTTGGCCGGCGACCAGGCGAGCAGCGCGAGCGTCGCGACGACCACGACACCGACGATGACACGGCCGATGCCGCTTTGCGGCGCCAGCGGGGATTCAAAGATTCGCATCGCGCTCTCCTCGAGGCTCGACCCACCGACCCGGCGGGAACGAAGCGAAGCATCGAGAGCGGCAGCGAAGGCGATTCGAAGCGCGGGGGAAGCGCTGTAGTCCCTTTTCGGCGTGGTGTGAAGGCGCCGTGAAGGGCAAGCGAAGGCGGCTATGCTGCGCCTCACCATGACCGCACAACATCCCTCTTTCACCCTGCACGGGCCGGCCGAGCCGCGCCTGCCTTTGCTGCTCGACTCGCCGCATTCCGGCTTCGACTTTCCCGCCGACTTCGGCGCCGCGGTCAGCGAGTTCGATCTGCGCGACGGCGAAGACTGCTTCGTCGACGAGCTCTGGATGCCGGCCACCGAGCGCGGCGTCAGCCTGATCGCCGCAAGCGTGCCGCGCACCTACATCGACTACAACCGGCACCCGGGCGACATCGACCTGGCACTGGTCGAAGGCGGTGCCTGGCCGCACGAGTACGCGCCGAGCGGCAAGGGCCGACTGGGCAAGGCGCTGATCTGGCGCACCCTCGACGACGGCCGCGCCATCTACGACCGGCTGCTCGGCGTCGACGAGATCCAGCATCGCATCGACCGTTACCACCGCCCCTATCACCACGCGCTGGCCAAGCGCATCGAGGCGACGCACGCAAGGTTCGGCGCGAGCTGGCACATCGACTGCCATTCGATGAACGCTATCGGCGGCAAGCAGGGCGAGGGCGGCGCCGGCAAGGTGCGCGCCGACATCGTCCTCGGCGACCGCGACGGCACGACGTGCGATGCCGGCTTTACCGAGCTCGTGCGCGCCCACCTCGCGGCGCGCGGCTACGACGTCAAGGTCAATGATCCGTACAAGGGCGTCGAGTTGGTGCGCGCGTATTCGAACCCGGCGACGCGACGCATGAGCCTGCAGCTTGAGGTCAACAAGCGTCTCTACATGGACGAGCCGACGCGGCAGAAGAGCGCGGGCTTTGCGCGCGTGCAGGACGACCTCGCGTCGCTGGTCGACGCGGTGCTGGCCTACGCGGCGCGCGGGGCGCGCTGATCCCGAGCGGAGACCGACGCATGCCCAAGCGCATCCAGCTCAAGCGCAGCAAGGGCTGGAAGATGCCCGCCAACGCGATCAAGGTCGACCGCACGACACGCTGGGGCAACCCCTTCACCGTCGCCGACTGCGGCACGGTGGCCGTGGCCGTCGCCAACCATGGCCGCTGGATGCGCGGCGAGATTCCGGCGCCGGGCGCGGCCGAGCCGCCCGCCGCCGAGGCGATCCGCGCCGCGCTCGCCGGGCGCGACCTGGCCTGCTGGTGTCCGGCCAACGGGCCCTGCCACGCCGACCTGCTGCTGACGATCGCCAACGGCCGCTAAGCGCACGGCTCGCGCGGCTCCTCAGGCCGCAGCGGGACTGCGCGGCAACGAAAGCGTCGCCACCGCACCGCCTTCGGCGCCGTTCTTCAGCGTGGCGCGGCCATGGTGCAGCTCGGCGATCTCCTTGACGAAGGACAGGCCCAGCCCGGTGCTCTTTTTCGCCGTTGCCGGCCGGGCCAGCGAATAGAACTTCTCGAACACCTTGCCTTCGGCGTACTCGGGAATGCCCGGGCCGGCGTCGCGGACGACGATGTGGCAGGTGCGCGCGTGCGCAACGACCTCGATCGTCACCTTGCCACCCAGCGGCGAGAAGTCGAGCGCGTTGTCGATCAGGTTGGCGACCGCGCGCAGGAGCAGGAAGGCGTCGCCATCGACCGCTGCGCTGGCGGGCGTTGCGCCGGCCTCGACGACGACGGTCAGGCCGCGCGCCTGCGCCGACGGCGCAGCGCTGGCGGCGGCTTCGGCGACCAGTGCGGCGATCGGCACCGGCACAGCGCGGTCGAGGCTCTTTCTCGACTCGAGCGCGGTCAGCTCGAGCATGCGGTCGACCAGCTCCTGGATGCGCTGCGTCTCGCGCGCGATGTTGGCGATGAAGCGCACGCGATCGACTTCCGGCATCGGTTCCTGCAGCAGCTCAGCGGCGCCGCGGATCGCCGAGAGCGGCCCCTTCACTTCGTGCGTCAGCGTCTGCACGTAGTCAGCGACGTAGTTGCGACCGGCCAGCGCGTCGCGCATCTCGTCGTAGGCAGCGCCGATCGCGCCGAGGGCGCGGCGGCCGAGCCGCGGCAGGCTGAACGAGCGCTGCGAGCGCACGTAGCGCACGTAGTCGGCGAGCACGCCGAACGGCCGCACCAACCACACCGACAGGATGATGACGAGCAGCAGCACGGCGACGACCGACGTCGCGCCCAGGAGTAGCGTCTTCCTGCGTGCCGCCTCGACGAACTGGCCGAAGCTCTGCACCGGCTTGCCGACGCTGACCGCGCCGACGATGGCGCCGCCGCCGGCAGGCGAGAGGTCGCGGATCGGCACCGCGACGTACATCACCGAGGTGCGCGGGTCGCCGTCTATGTCGGCGCTGGTGCGCGCGCCGTACTGGCCGCGCAGGGCGAGGTAAACGTCGTGCCACTGCGAATGGTCGGCACCGAGCCCGGCCGATCGCGAGTCGAAGATCACCGTGCCCCAGCGATCGACGACGGTCATGCGCAGCTCGACGCGCGTCTTCTCGACGCCGTAGATGTCGGCCTTGAAGCGCTGCGCGTAGACGGTGCGAAAGACCGGCTCCAGCGCATCGACGCGCAAAGCGCCTTCGCTCGAGGCGTGCTCGACCAGGGCGGCCATCAGGTAGGCGGTCTCGACCAGCGACTCTTCGGCCGATTCGCGGTAGCGCGGGTCGATGTCGCCGAGCTGGCGATACATCAGGAAGCCGACTCCCAGCGCGTAAGCGACCAGGATGCCGATGAAGATGCGAGTGCGCTTCGTCAACAAGGCCCCCACGCTTGCGACTGGCGTCGCTGCGCCGCCCCCCGAGGGGGCCGAGTAGCGCGGCTCCATGCCGGCCTGCGCCGGCATGGACGGCACGAGGAGGCGTTGCGTCTCGCAACGCCGCGGCCTGCAAGGCCGGCCGGGCTTGAGAGCGGCCCGGCGCCCGGCCGGCGGGTCGCGTGAGTCACTTCGACATGAGCTCTTCGGCGAGCGAATAGCCGCTGCCGCGATGGGTGCGGATCGGCTCCTCGTTCGGCGCGATCGCCTTCATCTTCGCGCGCACCGTCTTCACGTGCGCGTCGACGGTGCGGTCCATGCTCTCGGTGTCGTTGCCCCAGACGCGCTCGAGCAGCGCGTCGCGCGAGAAGACGTGGCCGGGGCGCGAGGCCAGCGTCTTGAGCAGGCCGAATTCGTAACGCGAGAGCTCGAGCAGACGACCGTGATAGCGAATCTGCATCTTGCCCTCGTCGACGACGATCGGCAGCGGCGAGGGCGCAACGGCGGCGTCGGCCGGCGCCGCTGCGGCAGCCGCCGGTGCGCTCTTCGCGCTGCGCCGGAGCACGCCGCGCACGCGGGCGACGAGCTCGCGCGGCGAGAAGGGCTTGGCGATGTAGTCGTCGGCGCCAAGCTCGAGGCCGACGACGCGATCGATCTCGTCGCTGCGTGCGGTGAGAAAGACGACCGGCACGTCGCTCGCGACGCGGATGCGCTTGAAGATCTCGAAGCCGCTCGCGTCTGGCAGGCCGACGTCGAGGATGACGAGCGCCGGCACCGCCTCGGCGATGCGCGCCAGCGCCTCTTCGCCGGTCGCGCACCAGGCCGGCTCGAAGCCTTCGGTGCGCAGCGCGTACTGCAGCGTGTCGGCGATGCCGGGCTCGTCCTCGACGAT
>JANXWR010000172.1 GCA_025351025.1 Burkholderiales bacterium
CGTTCGCGTGCCTCGGCGTTCTTCAGCGAGTAGGCGGTGGTGAAGACCGCCGCCTCGGGCTCGCCGCCGCTGTCGGCGAAGGCCGGGCTGATGACCGGCATGAACTCGAGCGCCACCGAGTACGGCATCGACTTGCCGCCCAGGGTGACCTGGCCTTCGCTCGTCACGGCGGGCTTGGCGAGGAGTTGCTCGACCCGCTCGCGGCGGCGCTTCTTGGTGTCGTCGGTGGGCGGGGATGGAGGTGTCGCGGGCGTCGTGGTGTCGGTCATCCGGCTATTCTGCCGAAGCCTCGTCGCACCCCGTGGCGTAGTGCCGAGAAACAGGGGAAACGCTGTCGGTCCGGCGCCGCCGCGCCAGCACAATGGCGGCATGAGCCCGCCGGGCCGCCTCAAGGGCGAATACCGGAGTGCGAAGCACGAAGGTACCCCCGTGAGCGCGACCAGCAACGAATTCAAGAACGGTCAGGGCCTGCGACGCATCGTCAACGCCTTCGGCTATTCCTGCGCAGGCCTGCGCCATGCGCTGCGCCATGAAGCGGCGATCCGCCAGGAGCTGATCGCCCTGGCCGTGCTGGTGCCGGCCGCCGTGCTGCTGCCGGTGCCGGCGCTCGAGCGGCTGCTGCTCGTGCTGTCGATGATGCTGGTCTTGCTGACCGAGTTTCTCAACTCCGCCATCGAGGCCGCGATCGACCGCATCTCGCTCGAGCGCCATCCGCTCTCGGGACAGGCCAAGGATCTTGGCAGCGCCGCCGTCGGCGTCGCCTTGCTGATGTCGGCGGCCTGCTGGATCGTCATCGCCGGGCCGGTCTTCGCGCGCTGGCTCGGTCTCTAACGCGCCTGCCGGCAGGGCGCCGCTGCGCCCCGCGTCTCAGGCGCTCGCGGCCATGCCGCGATGCTGCTCTTCCTCGCCGTGGCGGCGCAGCAGCTCGAACAACTTCTTGCGGATCAGGATGCCGGGCCGGTCGCTGTCCATCGAGTATTCGATGCCGCGCGGCGCGGGTCGACGACGGCGTCGGGTCGGTCGATTCGAGGATGGCCTTGTCCTCGCGCGTGATCTCGGCGTCGAAGTCGATCAGCATCTGCGCCGGGCAATCGGCCTCCGTGTCGTTGCGGAACAGCCATTGGCAGAGTTGCATGCGGCCGTCGTCGATCGGCGTGAAGCAATTGATGATGACGTGGCGGATGCCGCTCGGGTACTCGATGTCGAGCCGGCGCGAGAACGGCAGGTAGTAGGCGTTGCGCATGTGCCGTGTCGTGATCGGACCGGTCACGCCGCTGATGCGGTGGAACTTTTCCGGGTTCGTCGCGGCGATCGTCGTCTCGGCGTGGAAGCCGGTCTCGCTCTCGACCAACTCGTACTTGCTCGGCGCCGGCTGCGCGGGGACGCCGACGGTGGCGCGGTGCACGAAGCTGAAGTGCGAGTTGTCGAAGCTGTTCTCGAGCGCGCGCATCGGGCTCGTCGCCCACTCTTCGTAGAACTGGAAGATGGTGCGCCAGCCGGGCGCGCCGAACTCGGGCACCGGCGGGATCTCGGCGATCGGCTCGTCGAGGGCGACCCAGGCGTAGCCGTAGCGTGCCGTGCAGTGATAGGCGGGCGTTCGGTAGTCGGCCGGAATGGCCCGCTCGGCGCCGTACTGCGGGATGTGGATGACGCGGCCGCTGCGGTCGTAGGTCCAGCCGTGGTAGCCGCATTGCAGGGCGCCGCGCAAGGCGCCTTCCTTCGGGCACCAGCCCTTCGAGAGCTTCGCGGTGCGATGGCAGCAGCGGTCCTTCAGCGCCGCGGGCTGGCCTCGCCGTCGAGGAAGAGGACGATGTCAACGCCCAGCAGGGTGAAGGGCTGCGGGCCGGCCTCGAGCATGGCGAGCGGCATGACGGCATGCCAGACGTGGCGAAAGACGGGTTGGCGGGTGACAAGCATGGTGGCCCCGAGGCTACTCTTCTGCGCTTGCGGCAGGCGATTGCCGCGCCGATGACCGTGCAAGGCCCATGCCACGATCAGCGACCATTGGCGGGCAATGCGGAGCCACGCGCATCGCCCGATGCCCAACGTGGGGATCGTCCGGCACACTCTGGGCACGCAAGCGATCCTGAAACTCCGGCCCAACAATGGCGATCAAGAAATCCGACCTCTACTCCTCCCTTTGGGCCTCGTGCGATGAACTGCGCGGCGGCATGGATGCCAGCCAGTACAAGGACTACGTCCTGTTCATGCTGTTCATCAAGTACATCTCCGACAAGTACGGCGACAGCGACGACTTCACTCCGCCCGTCATCATCCCCAAGGGCGCCGGCTTCAAGGACATGATCGCGCTCAAGGGCAAAAGCGACATCGGCGACGCCCGCCGCCGACCCGTTCCAGCGCTTCGCCTGGGGCCTGCCGCCCACGAAGCAGGGCGACTACGCCTATCTGCTGCACATCGTCCGTTCGATGAAGGGCGCGGGCCAGGGCGCGTGCATCCTGCCGCCCGGCGTGCTGTTTCGCGGCAATGCCGAGGCTGCGATCCGCAAGCAACTTGTGCGCTCCGGCATTTTGAAAGGCGTCATCGGCCTGCCGACCAACCTGTTCTACCGCACCGGCATTCCCGCCTGCATCGTGGTTCTCGACAAGGAGAATGCTTCCGCGTGCAAGGGCGTATTCATGATCGACGCTTCCAAGGCCTTCCTCAAGGACGGCAACAAGAACCGCCTGCGCGAACAAGACATCCACCGGATCGTCGACGTCTTCACTCGGCAGGTCGACACGCCGCGCTAGGCCCGCATGGTGCCACTGGCCGAGATCGCTGACTCGAAGAACGACTTCAACCTCAACCTGCCGCGCTACATCGACAGCAGCGAGCCCGAGAATCTGCAGGACATCGACGGCCACCTGCGAGCGGCATCCCCGAGCGCGACCTCGATGCATTCGCCGACGACTGGCAGGTGCTGCCCGGCGTGCGCGCCGTCTTGTTCGAGTCGGCAGGCCGGCCCGGCTACGCTCGCCTCAAGCTGCCCATCGCCGAAGTCAGCTCGCCATCCTCGGCCACCCCGAGTTCATCGCCTTCAACCAGAGCGTGACGGCGTTGTTCGACAAGTGGCGCCAGGCCATCGCGCCACGCTTCACCGGGTTCGGCCAGGGCGATCATCCGAAGGCGTTGATCGAGACCGTGTCCGAAGTCCTGCTCGCGGCCTTCCAGGCGGCGCCGCTGATCGACGCCTACGACGTCTACTAGCACCTGATGGACTACTGGACCGAGACCATGCAGGACGACGCTTACCTGATCGCCGCGGACGGGTGGGTGGCAAAGACCACACGCGTTCTCGAGACTGACAAGAAAGGCAAGAGCAAAGACAGGGGCTGGACTTGCGATCTGATCCCCAAGTCTTTCGTCGTCGCCCTGTCGGCGCCTTGCCGGCCAGGCAGTTGAGTTGCGCCACGCCGAGCTCGCCGGCGTAGGCGATCCCTCGCGCGACGCCTTCGCGAAACTCGACCGTCCGGTCCGGATGGCAGGCGATGCCGCGCTCGCCGGCGTCCCAGTCGCCTGCCGGGAGGTTGTGCAGCACCAGCTTCAGGCCGTTCGCGTCGAGGCGCTGCCTGATCTCGCCGGCCGGCCAGGCGTAAGGGAACAGGAACTCCACCGCCTGGAAACCCGCCTTGGCGGCGTGCTCGAAGCGGTCGAGAAACGGATGCTCGGTGAAGAGCATCGTCAGATTGGCGGCGCACTTCGGCATGGGGGTTTCCCGGTCAGTCGAGCATCGAGACGGCGGTCGGCACGTCGGCGTTGTCGGTGGCGAGCTCCTCGAACTCGACGACGTTGTCGATCTCCGTGCCCATCGCGATGTTGGTCACGCGCTCGAGAATGATCTCGACCACCACCGGCACCTTGAACTCGGCCATCCACGCCTCGGCCTGCTTGATGGCCGGCGCGATCTCCTCCTGCTTGTGCACGCGGATGGCCTTGCAGCCCAGGCCTTCGACCACCTTGACGTGGTCGACGCCGTAGCCCTGCGCCGTCACCTCGTCGGCGGCCGAGTTGATGTTCTCGAAGCCGAGCTGCACGCAGTAGTCCATCGTGAAGCCGCGCTGGCTCTGGCGAATCAGGCCGAGGTAGCTGTTGTTGACGACGATGTGGATATAGGGCAGCTTGAACTGCGCGCCCGCGGCCAGCTCTTCGATCATGAACTGGAAGTCGTAGTCGCCCGAGAGCGCGACGATCTTGCGGTCCGGGTCGGCGGCGCGGACGCCGAGCGCGGCCGGGATGGTCCAGCCGAGCGGACCGGCCTGGCCGCAGTTGATCCAGTGGCGCGGGTGGTAGACGTGCAGGAACTGCGCGCCGGCGATTTGGCTCAGGCCGATCGTCGAGACGTAGGTCACGTCCTTGCCGAAGGCATTGTTCATGCACTGGTAGACGCGCTGCGGCTTCATCGGCACGCTGTCGAAGTTGGTCTTGCGCAGGTACTCGATCGAGCCCTTGCGGCCCCGACATTCGCGCGCCCAGCCCGACCAGTCGCGCAGCCGGCCGGCCGCCTTCCACTCGCGCGCCACCTCGACGAAGAGCTGCAGCGCGGCCCTGGCGTCGGAGACGATGCCGTAGTCGGGTGCGAAGACCCGGCCGATCTGGGTCGGCTCGATGTCGACATGAATGAACTTGCGGCCCTTGCAGTAGACCTCGGGGCTGCCCGTGTGGCGGTTCGCCCAGCGGTTGCCGATCCCGAGCACGAAGTCGCTCGCGAGCATGTTGGCGTTGCCGTAGCGGTGGCTGGTCTGCAGACCGCACATGCCGACCATCAGCGAATGGTCGTCGGGGATCGTGCCCCAGCCCATCAGCGTCGGGATGACGGGAATGCCCGTCAACTCGGCGAACTCGACCAGCAGCTCGGACGCGTCGGCGTTGATGATGCCGCCGCCGGCGACGATCAGGGGCCGGTCCGCGACCGCCAGCATCTCGAGCGCTTTCTCGATCTGCTTGCGGCTGGCGCTCGGCTTGTAGACCGAGAGCGGCTCGTAGGTGTCGATGTCGAACTCGATCTCGGCCAGCATCACGTCGAACGGCAGGTCGATCAGCACTGGCCCGGGCCGGCCCGAGCGCATCAGGTGAAAGGCTTGCTGGAACGCGCGCGGCACCTGCGCCGGCTCGAGCACGGTGGTGGCCCACTTGGTCACCGGCTTGGCGATGCTGGCGATGTCGACGGCCTGGAAATCCTCCTTGTGGAGGCGCGCGCGCGGCGCCTGGCCGGTGATGCAAAGGATCGGGATGCTGTCGGCCTGCGCCGAGTACAAGCCGGTGATCATGTCCGTACCCGCCGGCCCCGAGGTGCCGATGCACACGCCAATGTTGCCGGCCTTGGCCCGTGTGTAGCCCTCGGCCATGTGCGAAGCGCCCTCGACGTGGCGGGCGAGCACGTGGGTGATCGACTGACGCTCGCGCAGCTGCGCGTACAAGGGGTTGATGGCCGCGCCCGGTACGCCGAAAGCCTGCGTCACGCCTTCCTTTTCGAGCACCAGCACGGCCGCCATCGCGGCCTTCATCTTCGTCATGGCTGCCTCCTGGATCGGATGGCAGGGATCATCGGCGCCGATGAGGTCGATGTGAATCCCAGTCTGCGTATAAGCACTATTCCGCGCGCGGGGTGCGGCGCGAGCGGGCTACATTGACGCGATGGACCGCGTCAACGCCGTGCAGCTCTTCGTCCGCGTCGTCGAGACCTGCAGCTTCAGCAAGGCCGCGGCCGAGCTCGGCATCACCCAGCCGACGGCCACGAAGGCGATTGCCGCAACCGAAGAGCGCCTGGGGGTTCGCCTCCTGCACCGTTCGACTCGCGGGGTAACGCCGACGGAGGTGGGCGCCCTGTACTACGAAAAGTGCAAGGTCATCGAGCGCGCCATCGACGAAGCCGAGCAGTTGGCCGTGCTCCGGCAAGGCAGCATCGGCGGCAAGCTGCGCCTGAGCACTTCGGTCGGCTTCGGCCGGCGGATCCTGGTGCCGCTCGTCCTGCGCTACATGCAGGCCCATCCTGACCTGAGGATCGACATCAGCTTCGACGATCGCTACGTCGACCTGGTGGAGCAAGGCATCGACGTCGCCATCCGGATGGGGCAGATGGCCGATTCGACCCTGGGCGCCCGCTATCTCGGCGTCAATCCCTGGGTGATGGTCGCTTCGCCGGCATACCTGGCAGCGCGTGGAGAGCCGCGAACGACTGCCGAGCTGGTCGCGCACGCGTGCATCGTGTACAGCAGCGTCCAAGGCGACGACCGCTGGCGCCTCTTGCCGGCCGGCGCGAAGCTGGTCTCGGTGCCCGTCGACGGGCCGCTCCGGTCGAACAACCTCACGACCGTGCTCGCCGGCGCCTGCGCGGGATTGGGGCTGGCGATCCTGCCATGGTACGTCGCGCGGGAGTCGATCGCCGCAGGCGTGGTGCGGCCGGTGCTGACCGACCACGCTCTGCCGGCCCAGGAAATGCACGCCGTGTTCCCCTCCCCCAAGCTGGTGCCGCAGAAGGTCATTCACTTCATCGACCATCTTCAGCAGGCCCTCGCGGGCGAGTGGTGGTCGCGCGGAGCGTGAGCGCGCGCCTGGGCTCGGCGAGACGAGGCGAGCGAGCCCTCAGCCGCGTCAGCTCTTGAAGATGGCCTCGAGATCCACGACGTCGGTGGCGATATCCAGCTTCATGCTGCTCTCGATGTGGTCGAGGTGATGAAGCGATCGGTCGCTCAGCGCGGACGGCGTCCCGCTTGGCGATCGCCTCGATGATCTGCCAGTGCTCGTCGGCGCGGCAGCTCGTCGCCGTCGGTGCGTCGTAAAGAAAGATCATCAGGCAGGTCAATACCGAAAGCTCGCGCCTGTTGCGCGCGAGCGCCGAATTGCCTGCCAATTCGGCTGCCAGCGAGTGGAACTCGCCGGACAGGCGGATCGCCGCGCGCTTGTCGTCGCGGCGCCTCGCATCGAGCTCCAAATCCTGATGCTGGCGCAGGCGGGCGAGCTTTTCGGGGGTGAGGGTCTCGAAGTTAAATTGTATAAATTCATCGATAACAGGAATGAATGTCACCTTGCGCCAGCTGCGCGCATTCATCGCCGTCGCCGAAGCCGAGCA
>JANXWR010000179.1 GCA_025351025.1 Burkholderiales bacterium
CCACCTGGACCTGCCCAAGAACATCGAAGGCTACTACCAGGAAACAGGCCGCGCCGGCCGCGACGGCGAGGCCGCCGACGCCTGGATGGCCTACGGCCTGGCCGACGTCGTCAACCAGCGGCGCATGATCGACGAGAGCCCGGCCGGCGACGAGTTCAAGCGCAACCAGCGCGGCAAGCTCGACGCCCTGCTCGCGCTCGCCGAGTCGCACGACTGCCGGCGGGTTCGCCTGCTCTCGTACTTCGGTGAAGCGAGCCAGCCCTGCGGGCCGGGCCAGAACGCCTGCGACAACTGCCGCACGCCGCCGGCAACCTGGAACGCGACCGAAGCGGCGCGCATGGCGCTGAGCTGCGTCTACCGGATCGAGCAACAGTCCGGCCATCACTTCGGCGCCGGCCACCTGATCGACGTGCTGCGCGGCAAGCCGACCGACAAGGTCGCGCAGCACGGCCACGCGCGGCTCAGCACCTTCGGCGTCGGCGCGGCGGTCGACGAGGCGCAGTGGCGATCGGTCATTCGCCAGCTCGTCGCGCTCGGGCACTTGGCGAGCGAAGGCGAGTACGGCACGCTGGCGCTGACCGCGTCGTCGCGCGAGGTGCTGCGCGGCGAGGTCGCGCTCTTGCTGCGCGAGGCCAGCGCGCCGACGCCGCGGGCACGCGGGTCGAAGCGTCGCGGCGCTGGCGCGGCCGGCGGTGGCAGCGCGGCCGGCAAGCCGCCGCCACGTCCGCTCGACGCCGAAGGGCTGGCCCGCTTCGCCGCGCTCAAGGCCTGGCGCGCCGAGGTCGCTCGCGCGCACAACCTGCCCGCCTACGTCGTCTTTCACGACGCCACGCTGGCCGAGATGGCCGAGGTCCGCCCGGCCTCGCTCGACGAGCTCGCCGGCATCAGCGGCGTCGGCGCGAAGAAGCTCGATGCCTACGGCGACGACATCCTGAGGGTGCTGGCGGGACAGTGAGCCCGGTGCGAGGTCGAATTGACCCCGTCGTCGCCCGCTGGCCGTATCAGACTCGCATGCGGCAGACTCCCTTCTCGCCATGGCCCGCCCCGACGACACTCCCGACGACCAGTTGATGGTCGCCTATGCGCGCGGCGATGCGGCCGCTTTCGAGGCGCTGTACGCGCGCCATCAGGCGGGCCTCTATCGCTTCATCCGCCGCCTGCTCGGCACCGCGCTCGCCGCGCAGACCGACGAGGTGTTCCAGGACACCTGGCTCAAGGTCGTGCATGCGCGCGAGCGCTGGGCGCCGCAGGGCGCGAGCTTTCGCACCTGGCTGTTCACGCTCGCCCATCACCGCGTCATCGACCTTTTGCGCAAGAGCGGCCGCGAGGTTTCGATCGATGCCTTCGAGGGCGAAGGCGACGAGCCCTGGCAGTCCGAGGCCACCGCCTGGCAGCACTGGCCGGCGCCAGCCGGTGCCGCGCCGCAGGCCGAGGACCTCGCGTTCTGGCGGCGCGCCGGCGAGAAGCTCCTCGTCTGCCTCGAGCAATTGCCGCTGGCGCAGCGCAGCGCCTTTCTTCTTCATCACGACGACGGCCTCGCGCTCGACGAAGTGGCGCGCGCACTCGAGGTCGGCTTCGAGACCGCGAAGACACGGCTGCGCTACGCGATGAGCAAGCTTCGCACCTGCATGGGCGCCTACCTCGAACCCTTGCTGCCCGGAGGCGCGCGATGAGCGACCCGGCGACGCCGACGGGCGGCCCCGAGCACGACGCCTGGCTGCGCGAGGCCCTGCGCCATGCGCCCGATGCGGGCGCCGCGCCGCCGCTGTCGCTGCGCGAGGCCATCCTCGCCGAAGCGCGCGCCGCGACGCGGGCCGGGCCGCGCACCGCGCCACCGCCGTCGTTCGCCGATCGTTTCGCCGACCTCTGGTCGTGGCTCGCGCGGCCGCCTGTGGCCGCCGGATTCGCCAGCGTCATGGCGGCGACGCTGGTCGGCCTGATGTGGTGGGACCGGCCCCTCGACGAGATGGCGCCGCCACCGCCCGAGCCGGTCGTTGCCGCGCGGGTGCGCGCGCCCGAGGCGGCACGCCCGACGGCGGCCCCTGCCGTGCCGCCACCTATTGCCGATCAGGCCACCGCGACGACCGCGGCGAACCAATCTGCGCCTCCGGCAGCGGCGCCAGCCGCGCCGGCCGAAGCGCTGCGGCCCGCGCCAAGTGCGCGTCCGGCCATCGCCGATCGTGCACCGGCGGCCGACCGCGCAGAGCGGCGCGGCATCGTCGCGGCTCCGCAGGCACAGCCGCCCGCAGCCGTGGCCGGGCCGCCGGAGAAGGCGAAGACTGCCACCGATGCGCTCCGCGAAGAGCACAAGGACGCGGACTCGCGAAAGTCGAACGCCGCACCAGCGGCGGCCGCTACGCCGCCCACGCTCGCCGCGCCCGCCGCACCCACCACACCTGCCGCACCCACCACACCCGCCGCACCGGCCGCGACGAACGTGGCGATTCCGCCATCGCCATTCCCGGCGCGCGACGCGCGCGAGGGCGACGCGCAGGCACGGACGCAGGCACCGGCGCGATCGGAGCCGACGGCGTTGGCGAAGAAGGCCGGCAAAGCCGAGAAGAGCGACGCCGAAGAGAAGCGCCAGAACGAGGTCGCCCGGAACAAGCTCCCTGCTGCGGCCGCACCCGCGACGACAAGCGCGCCGGCGACCGGCGCGCTCGAGCCATCATCGGCCGGCGCGTCGTCCGACGGCGGCGTCGCCGCCAACCGCTTCGCGGCGTCGCCGCGGCCGGCTCCCGTCGCACGACAGCGCGCGGCCGAGGCGGCGTCAACGACGACGCGACCCATGGCGCCGCTGCTCGCGGCACTGTCGAACGATGCCGGCCGCTGGTCGCGGCCGACAGCGGCTGGCGAGAACGTCGCTGCCGACACCGCCACGCAAGCCTGGATCGCTCGCGTCGACGCGGCTGCCGCGTCGCAATGGCAAGCCACCTCCGAGCGTGCGTCCCGGCTCGACGACGCGTCCGCCGCGCCGGTCGACGCGAGCACGATGCTGCTCTACCGCGAGGGCCGCGTCGCCGCGATCGTCAGGATCGACGACGCCGGCGTGCACTTCGAAATGCGGCCCGGCGCGGCCTGGTTCGCGGCGCTGGCGCCCGACGTCGTGGCGCGCCTCCGCGCGAGCCTGCCCGCCGCCGCGCGCTGATCCCCCACGGTCGACCGGCCGGCGGTTTGCGCCGGGAAAGGGCGCGCGCTTATCATGCTCGGTTCGCCTTTTCACGCCGCCGATGTCCGCCGTCCAGCCTCTTCCGCCACCCCTCGTCGAGAGCGACGACGGCCGTGTCGAGTCCCGCTCGGGCCGCTATCTCGGCGATCTGCGCGGCGCCTCGGCCACCGGCGCAGCCTTCATCCGCGTGCGCGGCGCGCGCACCCACAACCTCAAGAACATCGACCTCGACATCCCGAGGAACCGGCTCGTCGTGATCACGGGCCTGTCGGGCTCGGGCAAGTCGAGCCTGGCTTTCGACACTCTGTATGCCGAAGGCCAGCGCCGCTACGTCGAGAGCCTCTCGGCCTATGCGCGCCAGTTCCTGCAGTTGATGGACAAGCCCGACGTCGACGTCATCGAGGGGCTCTCGCCGGCGATCTCGATCGAGCAGAAGGCGACCTCGCACAACCCGCGCTCGACGGTCGGCACGGTCACCGAGATCCATGACTACCTGCGCCTGCTCTATGCGCGCGCCGGCACGCCGTTCTGTCCGAACCATCACCTGGCCCTGCAGGCACAAAGCGTCAGCCAGATGGTCGACGCGACGCTCGCCCTGCCGGCCGGCACGCGCTTGATGCTGCTCGCGCCGGTGGTGCGCGATCGCAAGGGCGAGTTCGCCGACCTGTTCGCCGACATGCAGGCGCAGGGCTACGTGCGCTTTCGCGTCGACGGCAAGACGGTCGAGGCGGCCGAGCTGCCGAAGCTGAAGAAGGCGGAGAAGCACGACATCGACGTCGTCATCGACCGCATCCGCGTCCAGCCCGGCATCGAGCAGCGCCTCGCCGAAAGCTACGAGGCGGCCTTGCGCATCGCCGACGGCCGCGCCCTCGCGGTCGAGATCGACGAGCCGTCGGGCGAAGGCGAGACGGGCGCACGTGCCAAGACAGCGTCGGTCGAGCACCTGTTCTCGAGCAAGTTCTCCTGCCCGCTCTGCGACTACTCGCTGCCCGAGCTCGAGCCGCGCCTGTTCTCGTTCAACTCGCCGGTCGGCGCCTGCCCGACCTGCGGCGGCCTCGGCGTGACCACGGTGTTCGACGCCGAGCGCGTCGTCGCCTTTCCGTCGCTCAGCCTGGCGAGCGGCGCGGTCAAGGGCTGGGACCGGCGCAACGGCTACACCTTCTCGCTGCTCGAAAGCGTTGCCCGCCACTACGGCTTTGACATCGACTTGCCGTTCGAAACCCTGCCCGAGCAGGCGCGCCAGGTGCTGCTGCGCGGCTCCGGCAGCGACGACATCGAGTTCGTCTACGAAGCCGAAGGCGCACGCGGCAAGAACCGCCAGGTCAAGCGCAAGCACCCCTTCGAAGGCATCCTGCCCAACCTCGAGCGGCGCTTCAAGGAAACCGACTCGGTCGCCGTGCGCGAAGACCTGATGCGCTACCAGAGCGCCAAGCCCTGCCC
>JANXWR010000261.1 GCA_025351025.1 Burkholderiales bacterium
CTGCCCTTCATGTTCCAGATGGTCGAGCGTGCGCGGCAGATCGAGGTGCCCAAGTACCTGCGCCCGCGCACCGACACGCCCAAGCTCACGATCGGCCACGGCGGCTGTTTCAACGCCATCTATTCGGTGCGTGGCGCCGGCGGCTACCAGATGTTTGGCATCACGCCGGCACCGATCTTCGATCCGGCCCAGGGCCTGCCGTATCTGAAGGACTTCATGGTGTTCTTTCGGCCGGGCGACATCGTCAAGTTCCAATCGATCGATCGCGCCGCCTACGACGCGGCGCTTGAGCGCGTCGCGGCCGGCACCTTCGATCTGCGCATCCGCCCGGTGTCGTTCTCGCTAAAGCAGTTTCTCGTCGATCCGGTGGCCTACAACCGCTCGCTGCTGGAGGCCCTGGATGGCCATTGAAGTCGTCAAGCCGGGGCTCGCGACCACGATCCAGGACGCCGGCCGCACGGGCTACTACAACGTCGGCATCCCCCTGTCGGGCGCGCTCGACCAGTACTCGTTCCGCGCCGCCAACCTCCTGGTCGGCAACGACGAGAACGCCGCCGCGATCGAATGCACGCTGCTGGGCCCCGAGCTGCGCTTTCACGACGACGCCGTCATCGCCGTCACCGGCTCGGCGATGACGCCCAAGCTCGACGGAACGCTCGCCGCGACCGGCGAAGCCCTTGCGGTACGGGCCGGCACCGTCGTGTCGTTCGATTTCATGCGCGCCGGCGCACGGGCCTACATCGCCGTGGCCGGCGGCATCGACGTGCCCGTCGTACTGGGCAGCCGCTCTACCTATGGCCTGGGCGCGTTCGGCGGGTTCATGGGCCGCAAGCTCGCGGCCGGCGACCTGCTTCCCGTCGGCGTGGCGCCGGCCGGCACGAAGGTCGGGCGGCGCCTGCAGCCCGAGCTCGCGATGCCGGTGCCCAAGGAAGTGGAGCTCCGGGTCGTGACGGGCCTCTACTTCCACCGCATCACCGACGAATCGGCGGCGCGCTTTTTCGAAGACAGCTGGAGCGTCGCGCCCGAGGCCGATCGCATCGGCTACCGCTATCGCCACGGGCGGCCGCTCGAGTTCCGCCCGCGCAAGCAGCCTTTCGGTGCCGGCTCCGATCCTTCGAACATCGTCGACGCAGGCTACCCGTACGGGTCGATCCAGGTGCCGGGCGGCCTCGAGCCGATCATCCTGCATCGCGACGCCGTGTCGGGCGGCGGCTACGCGATGATCGGCACTGTGATCGGCGCCGACATGGACCGCATCGCGCAGATGCAACCCAACTACAAGGCGAGATTCGTCAGGGTCGATCTCGCCACCGCGCTGGCCGCGCGCGCCGATCGCAAGCGCCGGCTCGACAAGCTGCGCGCGGCGTTGCGCTGATCTGTTGTCACTTCCCCCGCTTCACTACAAGGAGATAGAGATGCAACTGAGACTGATCCAGGCCATTGCCATCGGTGCGACCACCGCCCTCTTGGGCATGAGTGGGGTCGCCCACGCGGCCAACTGGTACCCGTACAAGGCCGAAGTGACGCAGCCGCCGTTCGCCGCCGACGGCAAGACCAGCATGGCCGACTACGTGCCGCTGACCAAGGCGTCGAAGAAGTGGAAGATCTGCGTCTCGTTCCCGCACATGAAAGACGCCTACTGGCTCGGCGTCGACTACGGCGTCGTCGAAGAGGCCAGACGCCTCGGCGTCAGTGCCCAGATCGTCGAGGCCGGCGGCTACACCAACCTGGCCAAGCAGATCTCGCAGATCGAGGACTGCGTGTCGCGCGGCGCCGAAGCCGTCGTGATCGGAGCCATCTCGGCGGACGGCATGGGTGGTGTGGTCAAGACGGTGGCCGCGAAGAAGATCCCGGTGATCGACGTGATCAACGGCATCAACTCGCCGGACGTCTCGGCCAAGTCGCTGGTGACCTATTACACGATGGGGTACTCGGCCGGCGAATATCTGGCCAAGAAGCATCCGGCGGGCGGTGCTCCCACCAAGGTCGGCTGGTTCCCGGGGCCCGCCGGCGCCGGTTGGGTCGAAGCCGCCCACAAGGGTTTCATGGAAGCGGTCAAGGGTAGCGCCCTGGTGATCCTCGAACCGAAGTACGGCGACACGGGCAAGGAAGTGCAGTCCAAGCTGGTCGAGGATGTACTGCAGGCCAACCCCGACGTCGCCTACATCGCGGGCACCGGCGTGACAGCCGAGGCCGCGGTCGGCATCCTGCGCTCGCGCAACATGGAGAAAAAGGTCCAAATCGTCGGTTTCTACCTGACGCCGGGCGTCTTCGAGGGAATCCAGAAAGGACGGATCATGGCGGCACCCGCCGACTCGATGGTCATCCAGGGCCGAATCGCGATCGACCAGGCGGTCCGCCTGCTGGAAGGCAAGGACGTCATCAAGCACGTCGGCCCGAAGATCTTCATGGTCGACCAGAAGAACGCGAACACGATTTCGCGAGACGCCGTGCTGGCGCCAGCGACGTTCAAGCCGGTCTTCGAGGTCAAATAGGTCGCGAGTCCCAGGTCCTACCGGCCCGCGAGTGCGGGCCGGCGGCCGGTGCGAGGCGGCTCCTCGGCGGTGGATTTGCATGTCGTCTCGACGCGGAAGTTGATGACCCGACCTTTGCTTCAGACGATCGGCCTCACCCGGCACTACCCCGGAGTGCGCGCCCTCGACGGCGTCGACTTCGAGCTGGCGCGGGGCGAGGTGCACGTGCTGTTCGGCGAGAACGGCGCCGGCAAGTCGACTCTCATTTCTTTGGTATCGGGGGCGCAATCGCCTACGGCCGGCCAGATCGTGTTCGAAGGCCAGGTGATCACCGTCGGCTCGGTGCGCGCTGCGCGCGCCTACGGAATCAGCGGCGTGTTCCAGGAG
Source organism: Burkholderiales bacterium (assembly GCA_025351025.1). Taxonomy (GTDB): domain Bacteria; phylum Pseudomonadota; class Gammaproteobacteria; order Burkholderiales; family Burkholderiaceae_C; genus Schlegelella_A. Next base: position 2,862 of record JANXWR010000261.1, read on the forward strand.
TTCTCGCTGGTGCCGACCCTCAGTGTCGCAAACAACATCTTCCTCGGCGCCGAACCTAGGCGCTGGGGCCTGGTCGATCGGCGCGAGGTACGGTCGCGGGCGCTGACGCTGCTGCGCGAGCTGCAATTCGATCTCGACCCCGATCGGATGGTGGGCCTGATGCCGCGTGCCGAGCAGCAGATGGTCGAGATCGCCAAGGGCTTTCGAAGCAAGCCGCGGGTGCTCATCCTCGACGAGCCGACGGCGTCGCTGACCGATCTCGAGACAGACCGGCTGTTCACCCTGATTGAGCGCATCAAGGCTTCCGGCGCCGGGGTCATCTACATCACCCACCGCATGCAGGAGATCCGCCGCATCGCCGACCGCGTCACGGTGCTGCGCGATGGCCGCAAGATCGGCACCGTCGACGCGAAGCTGAGCTCGGACGAGCAGCTCATCGAGATGATGACCGGCCGGGCGGTCTCGGAGGTCTATCCCGAAATTGCCAACCAGCCCGGCGAGGAGCTGCTGCGCATCGAAAACATGGCCACCGTATCGGGCGTGCGCCACGCATCGCTCACCGTGCGCCGGGGCGAGATCGTCGGCGTTGCCGGCCTCGTCGGTTCCGGGAAATCGGAGCTGCTGCGTGCGGCATTTGGACTCGATCGCGTCACGGCGGGCCGGGTCACGTTCAAGGGCCGGGACATCACGCACGCGCGTCCGCACCGGCTGCTCGACAGCGGCATGTTCTACCTGCCGCCAGATCGCAAGCTCGAAGGACTGGTGCTGCCTTTCTCGTCGCGTGACAACGTGGCCTTGTCGGCGCTCGCGAAACGCGTCAAGGGAGCGTTCGGCTTGCTCTCGCATCGGGCGCGCGACCGGCTGGTCGCACGCGCCGCCAAGGCGGTCGAGCTCGCCGAACGCAGCGTCTCACGCACCGTGGGCCTCTTGTCGGGCGGCAACCAGCAGAAGGTGCTGTTCGCCAAGGGGCTGGCGCTCGACGTCGATCTCTACGTGCTGGACGAGCCCACCGTGGGCGTCGACGTCGGAACGCGCAGCTCGCTGTATGCCTTGATGAAACGCCTGTGCGAAGCGGGTGCCGGCATTGTCGTGATCTCATCCGACCTGCCGGAGGTGCTCAATCTCGCGCACCGGCTCTACGTGATGCGGCGCGGCGAGGTCGCCGGTGAGCTGCACGGTAGCGACATCGAGGAGTCGCGCGTGCTCGGATTGTTCTTCGACCGCGGCGCACAGGCCGCCTGACCCGGAACACCATCGCCATGGCAGAACCCTCGACGCGCGGCGCGCAACTCCTCAAGACTCTGTTCCTGCGGCTGGGCGTGCTGCCTGTGCTGCTGGTCATCGCGATCGTCATCTTCGCGATCACCGCCGACCAGTTCCTGACCCCGCAGAACCTCATCAACATGCTTCGCCAGTCGGTGTACCTGATCCTGGTGTCGCTCGGGCAAATGCTGGCGCTGGTGACCGGAGGCCTGGACTTGTCGGTCGGTACGACCCTCGCGATCACGTCGGTGGTCGGGGCGACCGTCATGGCGGCCGTCTACGCGGCGCATCCCGACGCGGCGTGGACGGCGGTCGCCATCGGCTCCGCGTGCGGCCTGCTCGCCGGCACCGCCGTCGGGCTGGTCAACGGCATCGGCATCGCCTTTGTCGGCGTGTCGCCATTCATCATGACCCTGGGTGTGCAGTCGGTCGGCTTCGGCATCGCGCTGTACCTCACCGGCGGCGTGCCGGTGTCGGGGTTGCCGGCGGAGTTCGGCGAAGTGCTGGGCTTCGGGCGCCTCCTGGGCATGCCGACGCCCGTGCTCGCTGTCGTGATCTGCGTCGCGCTGTTCTATGTGCTGATGAGCCGCACGGCACTGGGCACCTACTTCCTCGCCGTTGGCGGCAATCCGAAGGCCGCAGCCTTGTCAGGCGTGAACGTGAAGCGGACCCTGCTCTGGGCCTACCTGCTGTGCGCGCTCGTCACCTCGGTCAGCGGCGTTCTGCTGAGCGCCCGGCTGGAGAGCGGCGAGTCGAACATCGGCGGCACCGTGGCCCTCGAATCGATCGCGGCGTCGATCATCGCGGGCGTGAGCCTGCGCGGCGGCATCGGCCGGGTCGAGAACGTGGTGCTCGGCGCGATCTTCATCGTCCTCGTGCAAAACGGAATGAACGTGGCCGGCGTCGGCTCCTATCTGCAGATGGTCGTGCTCGGGCTGCTGCTGATCGTCGCCGTGGTGACCGACCAATTCCGCCATCGCATGCTGGCAGGTGACTGACGGCTGCGCCGCCCAGGCCTTCGACTCGCGGGGCGACAGCGTTCGGCGCCTAGTGCGCCTGAGAATCCGTCGCTTCGTTCAGCAGGGGCACCATGACGTCCCGGGTCCGCTCGAGGTGTGCCTTGAGGATGTCGACCGCACCGTCGGCGTCTTCCGCCAAGATGGCGTCGAGCAAGGCCTCGTGCTCGCGCTCCATGGCTTCGTCGCGTCCGCAGGCCGGCAGCAAGGCCCGGTGATACATCTCGGCGGCGTCCGCCAGCTGGCGAACCATCTGGAACAGGCGAGGGCTACCGCAAGCCTCGAGCATCACGCGATGAAAGTCGTCGTGACGGGACACCCACAGCGGATTCAATGACTTCGCCTCGTCGTCGAGCGTCAGCGGCGTCTTTCGAAGCCGGTGGTGGGCTGCCAGCACCGAAGCCTGCCAGTCGGGGGAGCTGTGCTCGATGCATTGCCGGAGCGCGATGCTTTCGAGAGCCACGCGCTGGGCGACCAGATCGACGAGATCTTCGACCGACAGGCCGCGGACGCTGAAGCCGCAGTTCGGCTCGACGGCCCTCGCCGGCGAGGCGGTTGAGCGCCTCTCGAACGACGTTGAGGCTGACGCCGTGCGCGCCGGCAAGGGTGGCAACGCGCAGCCGCTGGCGCGGAACGAGTTCACCGCTCAGGAGCTGGGCACGAAGGTCCACGAAGACCCTCGTCATGAGCGTACTGCCACCTTTTTCGGAACGCATGGCGCATTGTCGATTGGTCGCTTAGTCTAGCGGTGGATTTTCTTCTCGATGATGGCGAATCGTCGCAATCATGGACTCCGTGTTGCACTTGCCGACTATTCGGCGATAGCATGCCGCTCATCGTTGGGAGCTCACGTGCCAGACCCCAGGTCTTTCTCCTTCGAGGCGTTGCGCGTCTCGTACACAACGCTCGGCCAGGGCCGACCACTCCTGCTGCTCCATGGGTCCGGACCGGGCGCGTCGAGCCTCGGGAACTGGCGGACCGTCATTGGTCGCCTGGCCGAGCACTACACCGTGCATGCCATGGACCTCATCGGGTTCGGCCAGAGCGACCGCCGACCCGAGCCGCCCTATTTCGACTACGCGATGTGGGTGCGGCAAGCGCGAGCGATGCTTGCCGAGATGGGCGGCGTCACGCCAGTGGGAGTCATAGGCCACTCGCTCTCCGGCTCGATCGCCTTGACCCTGGCGTCGTCGAATTCGCGCATCGCCGGGGTCATGACGACCGGGACGATGGGGGCCGATTTCGTGCCGAATGCTGCTACGAACCGGACCTGGCGGTGCCCGCGAACCAGGGACGAGCTGCGCGCAACGGTGGGCGGATTGATCTACGACAACTCGCTGATCGACGACGCCTACCTGGCTGCGCGCGAGCCGGTGGTGTTCGCTCCCGGCTACGCCGATTACTTCGACAAGATGTTCGAAGGCGACCAGCGGCGCTATGTGCAAGCCGCGGTGCTTTCGCAGGCGACGTTGAAAGGCGTGACCTGCCCCGTCCTCATGCTTCATGGTCGCGACGACAAGGCATTCCCCACGGAGTCGACGCTCCAGATCGCGGCGCAGCTACCGCAGGCGGACGTCCTCCTGCTCGCCCGTTGCTCGCATTCCGTCGCCTTCGAGCACAGCGAGACGTTTCTGGTAAACGCGAAGCTGTTCTTCGATCGGGCCTTGGACTCCCACCCAGCATGAACGAAGCATCCGCCTCCCTGGATCCGTCCCGCGGCTATGTGCTCAAGGGCAAGGTCATCGACGGGAGCCTGGGCACGCCGATCGCGAACGGCGCCGTGGTCACCGACCGGGACAAGATCGCCTGGGTGGGACCGGCCGCACAGTTGCCCTTGCAGTACCAGGATGCGCAGGGTTCCGCGTTTCGCGTCGTCGACCTTCCGGGGCGATCCATCTTGCCCGGCCTGATCGACGGCCATACCCACATCTCCTTCGGCGAATCGCGTTCGGAAGAAGAGAACGCGCTCTATACGCCGGTCGAATTTCGCACGCTGAAGGCGATCTGGTACGCGAAGCGCGTGCTGCAGGCCGGCGTGACCAGCGCCTTCGACGCCGCGACCAGCTACGCCATTGCGCAGGCCGTCCGCGACGCCATCGACAGCGGCATGTTCGAGGGTCCACGCTTCACCGTCTCGGGCAAGCAGCTGACCAACCATCAAGGCCTGGAAGATTCCTTCCCGAGCAACATGGAGTTTCCGCCCGGCCAGAGCGCCGTGCTGGTCAGGACGAAAGACGACCTCATCGAGGCGATCCGCCTGCAGGTGAAAGACGAGGTGGACGCGATCAAGGTGTCCGGCTCAAACGACAACCTGATCACGCCCGACGCTCTGGGAACCTCGGCCTTCTCGTACGAAGAGTTCAAGATCATCGCCGACGAGACGCATCGACTCGGCAAGATCTGCAGCGTTCACGCCAGGTCCAAGGACGCTGCCCTCGATTGCGCCCGCGCCGGATTCGACAACCTCTTCCACGCGTCGTACATCGACGACGAAGGCATCGAGGCGGCGCTGCGCAACAAGTGCGTGATCACGCCTACGCTGACCCTGCTCGTCAATCTCGTCGATGCAAAGCAGTCGATCGCCGGCGCCTCGTCGATGGATGCGACACGGCGCGAGATCGAAGCCGCGACCGACGGCCTTGCGCGTGCGTACAAGGCAGGCATTCCGCTCATCGCGGGCAGCGAAAGCGGCTGGTCGCCCGTGCCGTTCGGACACTGGCATGCCCGCGAGATGGAGATCTTCGTGAACATGCTGGGCCTCACGCCGCTGCAGGCCATCCACGCCAATACGCTGGCCGCGACGCGCATGTTGCCGCGCTACGGGCACCTGGTGGGCAAGCTCGAAGCGGGGCGCTTCGCCGACATTCTGGTGGTTCCGGGAGATCCGACGGCCGATGTGCGCATCCTGCAGAAACCGGCCTCGTTCGATTTCATCTTCAAGGGTGGCAAGCCGATCGATCGCACGCCGCAGCCGCCCCGGCAACGGATGTGGTACGAGCGGCACAAGACCTTCTTGCAAGGGCTCTATGTTTTCGACGAGGCCAGTGGCTCGGGCCGAGTGGTCGACTGAACGAGCAGGATGAAAGGTTCCCTGGCCTCCTCCCCATGAAACAACGCTCCGTCGAAATCATTGGCGCTGGCTTGGCGGGCTTGGTTGCTGCGAACCGCTTCGCTCAGCTCGGCTGGAAGACGCGCATCCATGAGAGAAATGCGGAGCTCCGGATGTTCGGTGCCGGCATCTGGATCTGGGAGAGCGGACTGAAGACGCTCGAGACGATCGGCTGCTTCGACCAGGCCATGAAAAGTGCCCGTGTCATCAAGGAGTGGCAGATCCGGGACGGACGCGGACGGCTTCTCATGACGCGTCCGACCGCTCCCGACGATCGACTGCTGCTGCCGCCCCGCGCCGATCTGTACCAGGCGCTGATCGATGGCGCGATCCAGAAAGGGGTCTCCATCGAAACATCGTCTCTTGCGACGATGGTCGCGCCGGACGGCTCGGTCACCTTCGAGAACGGCGCGCACCTGGCAGCAGATCTCGTCGTCGTTGCCGATGGCGCCTACTCCCGAAACCGCGAAGCGATCCTCGGAACCCAGTGGATCGATTTTGGCAACGAGGCGGGCATCCGGATGCTTATCGATGCGATGCCGGAGGACAACCTCGATACGCTGGTCGAATACTGGAACGGGAAGTGGCGCATGCTCTACAACCCGTGCACCGACGGCAAGAATTACATCTTCCTGAGCGCCCCGGTCGACGACCTCCGGGCGCGTCGTATCCCGATCGATACCGAGCTGTGGATCGAGAAGTTTCCGTTCGCCGAGTCGCTGATTCGGAGGTTTCAGGTAGACAGCCGCTGGGACCGGCTCGTGAACGTCAAATGCAGGACCTGGCGCGAGGGACACGTCGCGATCGTCGGCGACGCGGCGCACGCCATGCCACCGAATCTCGGCCAGGCGGCCAATACGGCGTTCATCAATGTCATGGCGCTGGCCAGCATGGCAACGGAAGGCGCGGACTTGCCGCAGACGCTGGAGCGCTGGGAGCGACATCAGCGCCCCATCTCGGACCACGTGCAATGGTTTTCTTATTGGTACGGCTACGTACTTGGCAAGTGGCCTTCCGCGCTCGAACTGCTGCGCTCCGACGCCGTATCAGCACTGGCCAGGACAAGCTGGTTCGAAGAAGCCCTCAATCGAGGTGCTCGGCATGTGCCCATGGGATTCGAGGGGGGCCGAGCACCGCATCTGGCTCCGCTATCGGTGGCGCACCAGAATCCAAACCATCGGCAATCCGGAGACTCTCCATGGCCCACTCCCCCGTCGAATATTTGAACCCCGAAGGCGCTTGCCCTGCGCAAGGCCTCTATTCCCACATCGGCAAAGTCAGCGACGGCGCGCTTCTCTTCGTCGCCGGCCAGCTCTCGGTTGCTGCCGACGGCAGCGTCGCCGGCGTTGGCGATTTCGACGCTCAGTTCGAGCAGGTGTTCGACAACCTGGAGGCCGTGCTCGAGGGGGTGGGCTGCGACTTCAACGACGTCGTCAAGTTCACGACCTACCTAGTGCATTCGCAGGACATCGACGGCTTCATGCGACTGCGTAAGGCGCGGTTCCCGAGGATGTTCGCGACGTCGGCCTATCCGCCCAATACGCTCCTGGTCGTCGACCGTCTGGTGAAAGAGTCGTTCCTGATCGAGGTCGAAGCGATCGTGCGAGCTCGTTGATGCGAGCCGCCCGCCAGGAATACCGGGTCGCCGGATTGCCGGCACCCATCAGCCACTATGCCGACGCCGTGCGCTTTGGTGATTTGTTGTTCGTGTCGGGACTGACGGCCCACGACGCCGAAGGCCGCCTCGTGGACGGCGATGCGGCCCAGCAGACCCGGCGCGTCCTCGAAAACCTGCGCCTCGTTCTCACCGAAGCTGGCGCCACGGTTGCAGACGTGCTGAAGGTGACGGTCTATTTGACCGACATCAGCGATCGGGCCCTCATCAATCCGGTTCGGGAAGAATTCTTCGGCGAATACCGCCCGGCGAGCACGCTGGTGGAGGTCAGTGCTCTCGCGCTTGCGGGGATGCGGGTCGAGATCGAGGCTGTCGTGGGTCTTCCTTCGGCGTAAGGCTGGCCATCCACAGGTGAGCGCGTTCAGCGCTGGGTCGGGAAGCCCGCGCCAGCGGGCCTGTCCACAAATCCCACAGGGCGCGTGCCTCGTGCCTACTGCGGCCCCGCTGGGGGCGTCGCTCGGGTCTATGAGCTCGTCGCCCGCAAGGGCCGAGGTGCCGGCCTTGCGCGGGCGCAGCGAGTTGCCCTTGAGCGCCAAGCTATGACTGCGCGAGAGCAGCCGATCCGGGATCGCGTCGGCAATCGTCGCGTCGCCGATCCACGCATACCAGTGCTCCACTGGAAGCTGGTTCGTCACGATCGTTGGGCGTGTTCCCGCGCTGTCGTCGATCACCTCCATCAGGTCCGCGCGCGCCGGCCGCCTCGGCCTTGGTGACACCGTCCTGCCGTACGTGCCGAAGCATAGTCCACGCCTTGTCCTTGGGCGAGTACGGCCGAAATGTCCTTGATCATGCGCATTTCCATGCGGTGGTGCGGCAAGAGTCTCAGGATCGGTAGTCAGGTCGGCACGGGTAGTCCACTGACCTTCAACTCTGCCTGCAAGAGCACATGGTCCTGTTCGGCCTCGGGCCAAAGCGCCGGGAAGTAGAAACGAAGCGCGTGTCGCGGCACGGCGAATCGCACGTCGCCGTAGGGGGTGTCACTCGAGAGGAACCCCCGGCGCAACAGCGCAGAGAGCGTCCCCGTGGCGACCCGCTCGCCGAGTCCGGTCATCGACTTGAACTCCGCCCGCCCGAGTTGGGCCTGGGTCGCGAACAGGTAGTGAAGCGGGGCCAGGGATGCCTTGCGGACTCCTGATTTGACAGTCGATTCCTCGAACGACAGGGCGGCGGCTATCCGGTCGCGCATCCCCCGAACGTCCGAACGTCCATCTGTCTGCCCATGAACTCCACCTGGTCGATGCACATTCCAAGCGTGTAGTCGACCCAGGCGGTGAGGCCGGAGAGCGTCCGGTTTCCGCGTCCGTCGAGTGCGCCGCGGTGGCTCGTCGGCAGCGCGCAGGAGCGCACGGTACGTATCCTCGCTGCGTGCGAATCCGCGCAGCGGCGACCAGAGTCCGTTTGTGAGTCCGAGCGACTGCAGCACCAGGTGTGTGTGCAGACGGGCCACGCGTCCGTTGCCGTCCAGGAACGGGTGAACCCAAGCCAGGCGGTGATGCGACGCAGCGGCGCCAACGATTGCAGCCTCACCACGACGCACGCCGCCGTAGACGGTGGACCAGCGTTCGAGAAGAGCGGGCACCGATGCGGCAGTGGGCGCGATGTGTTCACCGACCTTGACATCTCGAAGGCGAAGAACGCCAGGGACCAGCAGGGAACCGTCCTTCAGCGCGAGGTCCCTCTGCGACAGATTAAAAAACAGCTCGCGATGGAGCCACATGAGCGCGTCCGCGGAATAGAGCCAGCGCGTCGAATCCTGGCCAGCCGCCCGTCGCACCTCGAGCTCGGCCTCGCAGACCTCCTCGGTGCGGAAGTGGGCGACCGCCAGGCGCTGCTTTCGCGCGAGACCATCGTCCGCAGAGAAGTCCTGCTGCAGGGCCTTGTCGATGTCGCTGGGCCGGGTGTGCTCGCCCTCCATGCGGTTGGAGTAGTAGCTGTTCATGCTGCGCAGCAGAACGCGCAGCTCCTGGTGAGCCGCCGGCGCTGCCGACGCGCCAAGGGCGGTTGCCGCTCGCGTCAGGTCGCTGGCGCGCTCGAGGAGAGGGCCAATCCTCTCCTGCTCAGGCATCAGCGGGTCAAACTGGGTGAGGCTCGTCGTACCGCTTGGTTTTATGCGTCGCCATGTGCGAGATTGTATGGCGCGCGATTCACCTATGAAAAACGAGCAATTCTGCCACCTGAGATGCGAGATATTCTGCGTCTTAAATGCACCCTTACCAGCTGCGTGAGCGAACTCTGCTCGACACGTTGCTTGCCTTCATGTCCTAGTCGAGCGGTAAGCGTGGCCCCGAGGCCCTCTTGACGATCAGCGCCCTCTTGACGATCAGAGCTTGATCTCAGCGAGCCAGCTGTTGACGTGTTCGATGTCGAAGGCGGCGGGGTCCCAATCGCGGCCGATCCAGGCCTTTATGTCGGCATGTTCCGGATGGTTCGGATCGGCCATGGCCTCGACGAACTCCTCATAGCCCGGCACGCCGCCGCAATCGTCAGGAGGTGCAGCGTTGGCGCCGTCCACGCACACCGGCAGCTTCATGTTGATCGTGCTGCCACCACCGAGCGCGCTCATCAGCTTGATGCGCTCGCTGCGAACTGACCCTGGCGGGTCGCAGTCCGGGTCAGACGTGCCGTAGCGCTCGCCTGCGGCCTCGAACTCGTGCATCTGACCGCCGCCCCACTGGAAGGCGGCCTGGATCACGCCGTGCAACCTGGCCAGGGTGATCGTCTCGGGCACCAGCACTCGACGCCAGATCTTGGGCTTGGTATCTCGCAGTTCGATGTGAAGCTGCAGGACCCCGATGGGTGCTTTGATACGTTGAACCTTGGTGGCCATGCTCAGGCGGCTCGTCGTTGGGCATCGCCCTGTCGGCCGATGTTCCACGGCAGCAGCTCGTCGATGCGGTTGATCGGATGATCAGCGATGCGGCCCAGCACCTCGCGCAGGTATCCCTCCGGATCGAGCCCGTTGAGCTTGGCCGTCTCCACCAGACTGTAGATCGCCGCGGCGCGCTCTCCTCCGGCGTCTGACCCCATGAAAAGGTAGTTCTTGCGCCCGAGGCTGACGCCGCGCAGCGCCCGCTCGCCGGCGTTGTCGTCGATCTCGATGCGGCCGTCGTCCAGGTAGCGCGTCAACGCCTGCCAGCGCGTCAGGCTTAGCCAATTGCCGCGGCGAGCTCGGACTTCGCCGAGACGCGGCCGACCATTGCGCTCAACCACGCGTGCAACTCCGTGAGCAGCGGTCCGGCCCGTGCCTGGCGTTGTTGTCGTCGCTCCCCGGGCACCTGGCCCCGGATGTCGGCGGCGGCGAGCTCAACCGGCCGCTCGTCAGTTAGATGCACTTGTTTGCCTGGTTCGACCACTCGAGCTGAACGGTGAAAGCGCCGACCTTCTTGGTCTTCCACGCGCAGATATCTCCGATCTCGCCGTTGTGATCGTCATACCAGGCTTGGCCGGGAATAGGGTCGGTGATGGCCTCGCAAAGCTCGTGTGAACTGGTCGAGGTCAGTGCCTCCGCGGGGCTCAGCCCCCCGGTGCATCCCGAGCAGCCTGGGTAGGGCATCGCTGCGTAGAAGATCTGGCCCGAGATGTCGCTGTGATAGCCGCAAAACGCCTGACAGGAGGCGGACCCACCCTGAACGACTCTGACGCCCGGCGGCAGATAGACGAAATAGAGGGTATTGGGCGTTGGCTGCGGCAGCGCCGAGTTGATGGAGATCTCATGCTGCAGCATGTGCTGGATCGCGCTGTCGGTGACCGTGTGTCTAGGTGTCGGGGAAGTGAGCGTCAAGGTACCCGCATGGCGGCCGTGCCCGATGCTCTTGCCCGGAACGCTGTACTCGGCAAGTTGGTCGATCAGCGGGCTCGTCAGGATGAAATCGAAGAACTGGTTGACGTGAGTGACCAGTGCCGCGTTCGTACCCTGCTGCCACGCCGCACCCCAGAAGATCGTGAAGACTTCGACGGCTGTCAGCATGGGGCCGTTGCGATAGGTCAAATGCGGAGCGACCGGCGGAGCCGCTTTGGCCGCTTCGACGGTAGGCGTTCCGCCGCTCTCGTACAACGGCACGATACGAATGGCATCGCCGTGGGCGGGAACGACACTCTTGGCTGAGGTTGGGTGACTGGACATCGCTGATCCTCCTGCTTGAAACGTCGCATGCGCCGCGCTTGCGACGAACCGTACCGGCCGAAGATTCCTCCGGGGAGGCGAGAGAGTCAAGTCCCACCATTTGGTGAACCGAGGCGTCCTTGTTCTGGTGTCGAGTGACCGCCAGCAGTGGGCCGGGGGCCGGGCGGAGACGGCACGACCGAGGAAGCAGAGGTCGAGGGGCAGCTTCGACCTCGTCGGAGAAGACGTGGACCCTCCGGGTCGTAGTCGGGGACAAACGTCGCCCCGAGCCGATCGATGCTCAGGGTATGAAACGGAATCTGTGGCCGGGGCCGCCCTCGCCGCTGTCTTGCAGTGTCTACCCGTTGGGGTGCCCAGGCCTCAAGCTGAGGCCTGGGCCGCGATCCACTCCTCGACCAGTCCTTCAAGCACCGGGAGCGTGACGGCGCCGGCGCCCGTCACGGCGTCGTGAAAGCCGCGATGCGTGAAGCGCGGGCCGAGCGCCTGTTCGGCACGCTTGCGCAGGCCGCGCAGCGCCAGGTTGCCGATTTGGTAGCCGAGCGCCTGCGCGGGCATGCCGGCGTAGCGGTCGACCTCGCCGGCGATCGTCTCGGCCGAGAGGGTGAGGTGAGCGGCCATGAAGGCGATGGCTTGCTCGCGGCTCCAGCCATGCACATGGATGCCGGTATCGACGACCAGCCGAACCGCCCGCCATTGCTCCATCTCGAGCCGGCCATAGTGCTGGTGCGGCGTCTCGTAGAGACCCATGTCCTCGGCCAGCGACTCGCAATAGAGCGCCCAGCCTTCGATGCAGGCCGTGTACTTGACCGAGCCGTGGCGGCGAAAAGTCGGCAGCGCCGTCGCCTCCTGGATCAGCGCGATGTGCATCAGGTGGCCGGGCCAGGCCTCGTGCACGGCAATCGGTACGTGCAGGTAGCTCGGGCATTTGGAAGGAAGTCCGCTGACCCAGAACACGCCGGCCGCCGAGCCATCGGCGGGACTCGGCTGCGCATAGGCCGGCGGCATCGCCGCCGAGGCTGCGTCGGGGATCGACTCGAGCCCATACGTCATGCGCGGGATGCGGCCGAAGAAGGCCGGGATCTTGCGATCGATGCGCTTGCAGAGACTTTCCAGCGTCGCGCGCAATGCCTCGGGCGAAGGCGACACGAACTGCGGGGCGGTCGAGAGAAAACGACGGTAGCCCGTGAGATCGCCGGCGTAACCCGCGTCGGCGGCGACGGCTTCCATGTCGCGCGTGATGCGGTCGACTTCGGTGAGTCCGAGTGCGTGGATCGCCGCGGGCTCGAGCGCGGTCGTGGTGAAGTGGCCAACCATGGCGCGGTAGTAGGCGCGACCACCAGGTGTGTCGCCGCATGAGAGGCTGTCGCGGGCCTCGGCGTGCAGCCGCTCCAGCATGTCGACATAGGCCTGCTGTGCCGGCCGCAGTTCGGCCTCGATGACCTGCGCGGCGCGCGCGGCGGCCTCGGCGACGGCCGGCTGCGTCTTGGCCGCCGAGCGAACGAAGGGGCCCAGGAAGGGACTCCGGCATGTGCACCGGTCAACGCGCAGGCGAGCACGGTGCGCGGCCAACCCAGACCTTGCGCGGCTCCCGCTTCCAGGTTCGCCTCGATGCTGCGCCAATACGCGGGTAAGCCGCGCAGCCGTTCGACGTAGCGCTCGGCATCGGCGGCACCCGCGATGGCGGTCGCGTTGGCCCAGTAGACGGCCAGGAAGTCGGGACCGAGCGGAAACAGCCAGGGCCGCAGGTGCGATTGCACGGTGTAGTGGCTGCGCACGGCGTCGAGCTCGCGGCGGAGCAGCCGATGCGTAGCGCGCTCCTGGCCGGTAAGGGCGTTCTCGTCAATGTCGCCCAGCGCCGCCAGCAGCTCGCTGGCGCGACAGTCGCGTCGCGCCCAGTCGTCCGCCGATTCGCGGAACAGCGTCGCGTCAGGCAATGGCTCGCCGGCGAGTGCCGCCGCGAGCGGCGTCTCTTCGCACTCGAAGCGCCAGTAGCGCTCGGCGAGCGCGGCGAGTTGCCGCGATGCGGTGTCTGTCATCGGCTCAGTGTCGGCCGACGGTGGCTTCGGCCTGCGGCCGGGTCGACACCGGCTTCCACACCGTGCGGGCCAGCCGCATCAGGTTGCCGCCGAGGATCGCCTTCAGGTCCGGCTCGCTGTAGCCCCACGATTGCAGCGTGGTGACGATCTCGCCGATCTGCTCGGGCGGCATGAAGCGCGCGCCCAACTCGTAGCCGAGGCCCGGCGGAAAGGTGTGCTGCTTGGTCCGCATGTACTCGTCGAGCTCGCCGATGTCGAACACGTAGTCGAGCGCGATCGAGGCATGCGCCGGTCCGACCAGTTGCACGACATGGTCGATATGGCGCGCGTACGTCTCCGGCGAGATGTCGTTCCTGCCGAGAAAGATGCCGACGCCGTTGATGCCGACGACGCCGCCGGTCGCGGCGCAGGCGCGGATCAGGTCGTCCGGAATGTTGCGCGGGTGCGCATGCAGCGCGGCGCAGTTGCTGTGCGAGAAGATGACCGGCCGGGTCGCCGCGGCGAGCGCGTCGCGCACTGTCCTGTGCCCGGTGTGGCTGAGGCAGAGCTGCAGGCCGACGCGTTCCATCTCGGCGATCAGCGCGCGGCCGAGCGCCGTCAGGCCGTGGTCTTCCTCCTGGCAGCCGCCGCCGACCCGGTTGCCCCGGTTGTAGGCGAGCAGCATCCAGCGCACGCCGAGGTCGTAGTAGCGCTGCACCAGGCCGAGATCGTCACCGATCGCGTTGGCGCCCTCGATGTCGAAGCCGACCGCGAGCCGGTCGCTGGCGTGGGCGCGCTCGATGTCTTCGGCGGTCTCGACCGTCACATAGTCCTCGGGACGCTCGCCCAGCCACTTGCGCAGTGCGGCAAGCATGCGCAGGTGCGGCTCAGGCCCCATGTCGCCGAAGCCGACGTTGACGGTCACGGCGTCGAAGCCGGCCGCCTTGTGCCGCGCCAGCTGCGGCAGGAACGAGGTGTCGTCCGGCCTGAGCGGCATGCACGTGTGATGGTCCCAGACCAGGCTGTCGCGCAGCAGCGCGGCGGCCGGCGTGGCGGAGTCGGGAGCGTTCTTCAGGGCGATTTCCTGGCCGGTTCGAGCCGCGACCATAAGGCAGCGCGGCCGGAGCAGGTTAGGCTCGGGCATCGGATATTTAGGGGAGCCGCCGGATGGCCGGATCGCGGCGCGAAGCCACGACACCCTCGCCGCTCGACTTCCAGAGCGAGTGGGAGCGTGCCGCCGACGAGGCCGGCGCGCACCGTGCCCTCTCGCGCAGCATCGTCCGCTCGATGCACAGCCCGCTGCCGGGCAGCGGCACCACCGACGTGCT
>JANXWR010000265.1 GCA_025351025.1 Burkholderiales bacterium
CGCGCACGTAAGCCTCGACGGCCGGCCCGAGCGGCCGAGACACCTCGATGGCGCGGCCGTAGCGAGCCCGCGCGGCCTCCAGCAGCTGCAAGGTCTCGTCGTGCAGGCGGCCGGTGTCGATGACGAACACGGCGATCGGCAGGTCGGCCTCGGCGATGGCGTCGAGCAGGACCATGTCCTCGGCGCCGAGGCTTGAGGCGAGCGCAGGGCGGGCGTGTTCGGCGGCGATGCGGCGCAGGCGCGCGGCAAGCGCGCCGTCAGCGGACGCGGCGTCGTGGGTGTCGATGTCCATGGAGGCCGCGACTCTATGCAAGGTGCTCGCCGCCTGCAACGACTTGCTTTTCATGCGGTTAGACGATCCGGTAAGAAGCGCATATCGATCATCGAATCGCGTCGTTGGCGGCACGGCCCGGGTTCTCTAAGCTCGCACCCTTCGCCACTTGCTTGCGCATCCTCATGCCGTTTCTTTCCCGCCGCGCCGCGCTCGCCCTCTCGCTGGCAGCCGCCCTGCCCCTGGGCGCCATCGCCAAGGACGTGACGATCCTCAACGTCTCCTACGACCCGACGCGCGAGCTCTATCAAGAATTCAACTCCGCCTTCGCCAGGTACTGGAAGGCGAAGACCGGTGACAACGTCTCGGTGAAATCTTCGCACGGCGGATCGGGCAAGCAGGCCCGCTCGGTGATCGACGGGCTCGAAGCCGACGTCGTCACGCTCGCACTGGCCTACGACATCGACGAGATCGCCGAGAAGTCGAAGCTGCTCGATCCGGGCTGGCAGAAGCGCTTGCCGCACAACAGCGCGCCCTACACGTCGACGTACATCTTCCTGGTCAGGAAAGGCAACCCAAAGGGCATCCACAACTGGGACGATCTCATCAAGCCCGGCGTATCGGTCATCACCGCCAATCCCAAGACCTCTGGCGGCGCCCGCTGGGGCTACCTCGCCGCCTACGGCTACGCGCTGAAGCAAGTCGGCGGCAGCGACGCGAAGGCCAAGGACTTCATCGCCAAGGTCTATTCCAACGTGCCGGTGCTCGACTCGGGCGCGCGCGGCTCGACCGTGACCTTTGCCGAACGCGGCGTCGGCGACGTGCTGCTCGCCTGGGAGAACGAGGCCTGGCTGTCGCTCAAGGAATTCGGCGCCGACAAGTTCGACATCGTCTACCCGCCGATCTCGATCCTGGCCGAGCCGCCGGTCGCCGTCGTCGACAAGACGGTCGATCGGCACGGCACGCGCGCCGTCGCCCAGGCCTACCTCGAGTACCTCTACACGCCCGAAGGCCAGGAGATCGCGGCGCGCAACTTCTATCGGCCGATCGATGCGCAGGTCGCGGCGAAGTACGCGAAGCAGTTTCCGAAGACGACCCTGTTCACCGTCGACGACACCTTCGGCGGTTGGGCCAAGGCGCAGAAGACGCACTTCGCCGACGGCGGCGTGTTCGACCAGATCTACACCCGCAAGTAGCGCATCGCCCATTGCGGCGGGCCCTCTGCGCGCCGGCCGCGGAGTGCTCTAAGCTCGGGCCATGACATGGTCGATCCTCGGTCGTGACGAGCACGGGCGCCTGGGCGCCGCCGTCGCCAGCCGCTTCTTCGCCGTCGGCGCCCTCTGCCTGCACACGCGGCGCGGCGTCGGCGCCCTCTCCACGCAAGCCCTGCTCAATCCGCTCTACGGCCCGGCCGGCCTCGACCTGCTGAGCGCGGGCCATGGCGCCGCCGAGGTGGTGCACGCCCTCACCGCCGCCGACGCCGGCCGCGCCCATCGTCAGCTGCACGTCCTGCCCGCCGCCGGCGCGCCCGCCGCGCACACCGGCGAGAGTTGCGTCGACTGGTGCGGGCACCTGCTGTTCGACGATTTCAGCGTGGCCGGAAACATGCTTGCGGGACCGCAGGTGATCGAAGCGACCGCGACTGCCTACCGCGAAACCCGAGGCCGGCCGCTCGCCGAGCGATTGCTGGCGGCAATGGCCGCCGGCGAGGCGGCCGGCGGCGACAAACGCGGCAAGCAGGGCGCGGCGCTACGCATCCAGGCCGACGAAGACTACCTGGCGCTCGACCTGCGCGTCGACGACCATGCCGAGCCGATCGCGGAGCTGCATCGTCTCTACGAGATGAGCCTCGAGCGATTCCAGCCCTTCATGGCCTGCGTCGCCGGACGCCACGACAGCACGGGGCTTACCGACCGCGCCGAGATCGAACGGCGCATCGACGCCTTTCACGTCGGGCGCGCGGGCCGCCGGGCATGAGCCCGCCGAGCCGCCCCAAGGGCGAATACCGGAGTGCCCAGCACGAAGGTCCCCGAATGACGGCTCTGCTCGAGGTGCGCGGCCTGCGCACGCTGTTCGCGACCGACGAGGGCGAGCTCCTGGCGGTCGACGGCGTGAGCCTTGCGGTCGACGCCGGCCGCACGCTGGCCATCGTCGGCGAGTCGGGCTGCGGCAAGAGCGTGACCGCTCTCTCGATCATGGGTCTCGTCGCCAGCCCGCCCGGACGCATCGCCGCCGGCTCGATTCGCTTCGAGGGACAGGAGCTGGTCGGCGCGCCGGCGCGCGCGCTGCAGGACCTGCGCGGCAACGGCATGGCGATGATCTTCCAGGAGCCGATGTCGTCTCTGAACCCGGCCTTCACGATCGGCGAGCAGATCGTCGAAGGTCTGCTGCGGCATCGACCGATCGGCCGCGCCGAGGCGAAGGCGCGCGCGCTGGCCATGCTCGCCAAGGTGCGCATGCCGGCGCCGGAGCAGCGCTTCCACGAGCATCCGCACCAGCTCTCGGGCGGCATGCGACAACGCGCCATGATCGCGATGGCACTGGCCTGCGATCCGCGCCTGCTCATCGCCGACGAGCCGACCACCGCGCTCGACGTGACGATCCAGGCGCAGATCCTCGAGCTGATGCGAACGCTGCAGCGCGAGACCGGTACGGCGATCGTCCTCATCACACACGACCTCGGCGTCGTCGCCGAAGTGGCCGACGAGGTCGCCGTGATGTACGCGGGCCGCATCGTCGAGCAGGCGCCCGTGCAGGCGCTGTTCGAAGTGCCGCAGCATCCGTACACGATCGGCCTGCTCGGCTCGATGCCGCGCCTCGACGCCGATCGCGCCCGCCTGGCCGCGATCGACGGCCAGGTGCCGACCCCGCTGCGCCGCCCGGTCGGCTGCAGCTTCGCCGAGCGCTGCCCGTTCGCCGACGCGCATTGCCGCGCCGAGTCGCCGCCGCTGCGCGAGATCGGCGCTCTGCATCTCTCGGCCTGCTGGAAGGCGCCGCTCGATGCCGAGGTTCTGATGCCGCACCGACTCGAAGCGATTCTCGCGTGAGTGGCGACGCGCTGCTGCAGGTCGAGGGCCTGGCCAAGCATTTCCCGGTGCGCCGCGGCCTGCTCGGGCGCGTGCGCGGCGCGGTGCGCGCGGTCGACGGCGTCAGCCTCGAGCTCGGCCGCGGCGAAACGCTCGGCATCGTCGGCGAGTCCGGCTGCGGCAAGTCGACGCTCGGCCGCCTAGCGCTGCGCCTGATCGAGCCGAGCGCCGGCCGCGTCGTCTTCGAAGGCCGGGATCTCGCCACGCTCGATGCCGCCGGGCTGCGGGCGCAGCGGCGCGCGATGCAGATCATCTTCCAGGACCCGTACTCGTCGCTGAACCCGCGCATGACGGTCGGCCAGACGCTCGCCGAGCCGCTCATGCTGCACGGCCTGCACAGCGGGCGGCATGCCGAACGGGTCGCCGAGCTGCTGCGCATCGTCGGCCTCGCGCCCGAGCATGCCGGGCGCTATCCGCACGAGTTCTCGGGCGGGCAACGACAGCGCATCGGCATCGCCCGGGCGCTCGCCGTCGAGCCAAAGCTGATCGTCTGCGACGAGGCGGTGTCGGCGCTCGACGTGTCGGTCCAAGCGCAGGTCGTGAACCTGTTGCATGAC
>JANXWR010000252.1 GCA_025351025.1 Burkholderiales bacterium
CGTAGGCGTGCGGCTCGTCGTGGGCGTAGCGGTACTCGTGGCCGTAGCCCAGCTCCTTCATCAGCTTGGTCGGCGCATTGCGCAGATGCACCGGCACCTCGCGCGACTTGTCCTTCTTTACGTGGGCCATTGCCTGGTTGAAGGCGTTGTAGCCGGCATTGCTCTTGGCGGCGACCGCGAGGTAAATGACCGCCTGGCCCAGCGCCAGCTCGCCCTCGGGCGAGCCGAGCCGCTCGTAGGTCTCGGCGGCGTCGAGGGCGAGGCGGAGGGCGCGCGGGTCGGCCAGACCGATATCCTCGCTCGCCATGCGCACCAGGCGGCGCGCCGCGTAGCGCGGGTCGACGCCGCCGTCGATCATGCGCACGAACCAATACAGCGAGGCGTCGGGATCGCTGCCGCGCACCGCCTTGTGCAGTGCCGAGATGGTGTCGTAGAACTGCTCGCCGCCCTTGTCGTAGCGGCGCAGCTGCTCGCCGAGAGCCTGCTCGAGCAGCCGCTCGTCGATCTCACTGACGTCACGCGCCGTGACAACCAGGTTCTCGTAGGCATTGAGCAGTCGCCGCGCATCGCCGTCGGCGTAGGCGACGAGGCGGGTCGCCGCAGCGTCGGTCATGGGCGGCGCCTGCAGCAGCGCGCGGGCGCGCGCCAGCAGGACCCCCAGGTCGGCGTCGTCGAGGCTCTTGAGCACGTGGACCGTGGCGCGCGAAAGCAAGGCCGAGTTGACCTCGAACGACGGGTTCTCGGTGGTCGCGCCGATGAAGGTGAGCAGACCCGACTCGACGTGCGGCAGGAAGGCGTCCTGCTGGCTCTTGTTGAAGCGATGCACCTCGTCGACGAAGATCACCGTGCGCCGACCTTGCGCCTGGGCCGCGAGCGCCCGCTCGACCGCCTCGCGGATGTCCTTGACGCCGCCGAGCACCGCCGACATGGCGATGAACTGGGCGTCGAAGGCATCGGCCATGAGGCGCGCCAGCGTCGTCTTGCCGGTGCCCGGTGGACCCCACAGGATCATCGAGTGCAGCCGCCCCGATTCGAAGGCGACGCGCAAGGGCTTGCCCGGGCCGAGCAGGTGCCGCTGGCCGATCACCTCGTCGAGCGATTTCGGACGCAGGCGCTCGGCGAGCGGCGCTTTGCCCGAGGCGTCGGCAAACGGGAGGTCGAGGGAGTTGGGCGGCACGAAATGGGGGGTGGCGAGCGGCGGCTCGCGGTCCGGCCGATTCTGCCCTGGGCGCGAGCGCCACATCGGGGTCGGGACATAAGATGCGCGCTCGACCACCCTGCCACCGCGCCGCATGAATCGTCCCACCTTCGATGCCATCTCGTCCGTGCTGATCGACAAGTTCAAGGTCGAGCCCGCCAAGATCGACCCGGAGACGACGCTCGAACAGATCGGCCTCGATTCGCTGGCGCTCATGGAGTTCGTGTTCGCGGTCGAGGACCGCTTCGACGTGCGCATCCCCGAAGACAAGCTCGATCCGCGGCAGGCTGGCGTGACGCTGCGCCACTTGGCGGAGCTGCTCGACGAGGCGATCGCCGCCAAGCCCGCGAGCGATGCCGCTGCCGCCTAGCCACCCTCGCGGCACGCCCGTCGCCGTCACCGGCACCGGCGTCGTCAGCCCGATCGGCAACACGCTCGCCGCCTTCGACGCGGCGCTGTTCGCCGGCCGCTCGGCGGTGCGCGCGCAGGCGCTCGACCTGCCCGGCATCGAGCTGCCGCCGGTGCCCGTCGCTTCGGCCGACTTCGACGCAGCGTCGCAGCTCGCGCCCTCGCGCGTGCCGCTCGACCGCGCGACGGCAATGGCGCTGGCCGCGGCGCGCGATGCGGCGAAGGCTGCAGGTCTCGAGCCCGGCAGCTACGACGCGGAGCGGCTCGGCATCTTTTGGGGCAGCGGCATGGCCGGCGCGGCCACCTTCGAGGCGACCTGCCGCACCGTCTACGCGGACCGCCGCCGCATGCGTCCGACCAGCGTCGTGACGACGATGCCGAACGCGCCGGTGGCCGAGATCGCCCTGCACTTCGGCGCGCGCGGCGCGGCGCTCGCCTATGCCTGCGCCTGCGCCTCGTCGGCGGTGGCGATCGGCGAGGCGATGCGGGCGATCCGTGCCGGCTGGATCGACATCGCCATCGCCGGCGGCAGCGAAGCCATGCTGACGCCGGGCGTGCTCGCCAGCTGGCAGGCGATGCGCGTGCTCGCGCCGATCGGGGCTTCGCTGGCCGCGACCGACGCGGCACGCGTCGCCGCGCTCTGCCGGCCGTTTGCCGCCGATCGCTCCGGCTTCGCGCTCGGCGAGGCGGCCGCCGCCTTCGTCCTCGAATCGACGGCGCATGCCGAAGCGCGCGGCGTGCGTCCCGACGCGATGCTTGCGGGCTATGCGACCAATTGCGACGGCGTGCACATCACGCAACCCGATGCTTCGGGCCAGGCGCGGGCGATGACCGCGGCGCTCGCCGACGCAGGCCTCGCGCCTGGCGAGATCGGCTACGTCAACGCGCACGGCACGGCTACGACCGCCGGCGACGCAGCGGAGGCCGAGTCGATCGCGCGCGTGTTCGGTGCCGGCGGCGTGCCGGTGAGCTCGACGAAAGCGATCCACGGCCATCTGCTCGGCGCCGGCGGGGCGGTGGAGCTGCTGGCGGCCCTGCGCGCGTTGCAAGCGGGTCGCTTGCCGCCGACGGCGAACACCGAGGTTACGGACCCTGAGTTCGCGATCGACCTTGTGACAGGCGCCGCGCGCGAGAGCCCCGGCCTGCGCGCGGTGATGTCGAACTCGTTCGCTTTCGGCGGCACGAACGCCGTCTTGATCGCGACGCGCGTCGGCTAGCGGTCCCGGCTACTGCTCGATTACATCCGCGCCTGCCGGCGGCGTGAAGCGAAACGCCTCGGCCGGCACCGGCGCGTTCGCGGCAAACACGTCGAAGCGCAGCAGCGACTGCTGGCCGAAGCTGTCGATGATCTCGAGCGCCGCCAGGTCCTTGCCGCGAAAGCCGACGCGTACCGACTGGAACGCGCCGTCCTTCGCCTTCGGCCTGGCCTCGGCCCACTCGAGGCCGTCTTTCGCGGGCAGGTTGGCGAGGTCGAAGTCCTGGTCGAGCGAGCCGCCGGCGAGCAAGGCGGCCGGCGTCGCGCCGAGCGCATTGCCGATGCGGCGCGAGCTGACCTGGTTCAGGTCGCGGTCGTAGATCCAGACCTTTTCGCCGTCGGCGACGATGGTCTGCTCGAAGGGCTTCACGTAGGCGAAGCGAAAGCGGTTCGGCCGCGCAAAGTCGAAGCTGCCGCTCGAGCTTTTCTTCTTCGCGCCGTCGGGCGAGGTCACGGTCTGCGTGAACTGCGCGTGGCCGCTCTTCACGTCGCGCACGAACTCGCGCAAGGTGTCGACGGGCGCGGCCTGCGCCTCGAACGAGGTCATCAACATGCCGGCGACGAGGGCAGTCGGGAAGAGAAAACGCGGCCTCATTCGACGCGCGCCGGAACGAGGATGTCGCGATTGCCGTTGGTCGCCATGCCCGATACGAGGCCGGATTTCTCCATTTGTTCCAGCAATCGCGCGGCGCGGTTGTAGCCGATGCGCAGATGCCGCTGCACCAGCGAGATCGAGGCCCGGCGATGCTGCAGGACGATGCCGACCGCCTGGTCGTACATCGGGTCGTTTTCGCCGCCGCCGACGCCGGCCTCGCCGGCCAGCGCATCGCCGCCCTCGCCGTCGAGCGCGCCGCCCTCGAGACTGCCCTCGATGTAGTTCGGCTGCCCTTGTGTCTTCAGATAGGCGACGACGCGATGCACCTCGTCGTCGCTGACGAAGGCGCCGTGGACGCGGATCGGCATGCCGCTGCCCGAAGGCAGGTAGAGCATGTCGCCCATGCCGAGCAGCGCCTCGGCGCCGGACTGGTCGAGGATGGTTCGCGAGTCGATCTTGCTCGAGACCTGGAACGAGAGCCGGGTCGGGATGTTGGCCTTGATCAGCCCGGTGATGACATCGACGCTCGGTCGCTGCGTCGCCAGGATCAGGTGCACGCCCGAGGCGCGCGCCTTCTGCGCCAGGCGTGCGATCAGCTCCTCGATCTTCTTGCCGACGACCATCATCAGGTCGGCCAGCTCGTCGATGACGACGACGATATAGGGCAGGCGCTCGAGCGGCTCGGGCGCACCCGGCGTCAGGCTGAACGGGTTCGGCAGCGACTCGCCACGCTCCGCCGCTTCGGCCAGCTTCTTGTTGTAGCCGGCGACGTTGCGCACGCCGAGCTTGCTCATCAGCTTGTAGCGACGTTCCATCTCGCCGACGCCCCAGTTGAGCGCGTTGGCGGCCTGCTTCATGTCGGTGACGACCGGGCAGAGCAGATGCGGGATGCCTTCGTAGACGCTCATCTCGAGCATCTTCGGATCGATCAGGATGAGGCGAACGTCGCGCGCCTCGGCCTTGTAGAGCAGCGACAGGATCATCGCGTTGATGCCGACCGACTTGCCGGCGCCGGT
>JANXWR010000448.1 GCA_025351025.1 Burkholderiales bacterium
GACGACGGTCGAGGCGCTCGCCGCGCTGAAGGCCGCGGGCATCCGCGTCGTCATGGCCACCGGCGACGGCCTGACCACAGCGCGGTCGATCGCGGCCCGGCTCGGCATCGACGAGGTGCACGCCGACGTCAAGCCGGCCGACAAGCTCGCGCTCGTGACCCGGCTGCAGGGTGAGGGCCGCGTCGTCGCCATGGCCGGCGACGGCATCAACGACGCGCCCGCACTGGCCAAGGCCGACGTCGGCATCGCCATGGGCACCGGCACCGACGTGGCCATGAACAGCGCGCAGGTGACGCTGGTCAAGGGCGACCTGCGCGGCATCGCCGAGGCGTACCGGATGTCCGGCGAGACGATCGCCAACATGAAGCAGAACCTCGGCTTCGCGTTCGTCTACAACGCGCTCGGCATTCCGCTCGCCGCGGGCGTGCTCTATCCGTTCACCGGCTGGCTGCTGTCGCCGATGATCGCGGCGCTGGCCATGAGCCTGAGCTCGGCCTCGGTGATCACCAACGCGCTGCGCTTGAGGGCGACGAAGTAGGCGCGGTCTCGTCGCCGATCAAGGCGTCGATCTCGCGCTCGAAAAGCTCGCAGGCGAACTCGTTGCGACCGAAGTTCAGGGCGGCGTTGGCGCCGCTCGCCAGGCCTTGCTGCATCGACGCGGCGAGCGCGTAGTCCTCGTCGATCGCGTCCCAGAAGATGGTCCAGTTGCGGCTCCAGTGCTCGGCCGCGCGCCTGGCGTGGCCGGCCGCCGGCACCAGCATCCAGCTCGCCGCGGCGCAGCTCGATACGCTCTGCGGCGTGACGTTGAAGCCGTTGACGTGATCGCCTTCCCAGAGCAGGAAGGTCGCGGGAAAGAAGAAATAGATGATGTTGCTGTGCCGGCCGAGCTGCTCCCACGAGGCAGCATCGGCCGGCGCTTGGGCGAGGGTCCGCTTCGGCAGGACGATGCGCTGGTGCCGACCGAACGACTGCTGCTGCACCAGGTTGTCGTGAAACAGGTGGGCGATCGTCGCCCGGTGCGCGTACTGGAAGTGATAGCTCTCGAGGTTGGCGTCGAGCACCAGCTTCCAGTTCGAAGGCTGGACGAGGCGGCGCTCGTGCGGGCTCGCCGACGCCGCGTCGTAGCCGAGCGCGTCGAGCTCGCCGGCCATCGGCCCGAACCAGGCGTCCCAGTCGAAGCTGGCGAGCGGACGCGGAACGACCCAGACCAGGCCGCAGCGCACGGTGACCTGCAGCTCGACCAGCGACGCGCCGGCGCGCGGCACGTCCGGAAAGTCCGTGTCGTGCGGCCGGCCGACGAGCGCGCCGCGGCTGTCGTAGGTCCAGCTGTGGTACGGGCAGACGAAGCGCGTGCGACCGCTGCCGCATTGACCGCCCGGCGCGATGATCGCGCCGCGATGGCGGCAGACGTTGATGAAGGCGCGCAGCACCGCGTCGTCGCCGCGCGCAACGAGCACCGGCACGGCGAGCAGCTCGGTCGCGAACCAGTCGCCGGACGCGCCGACGCGCGACGCCGGGCCGACCGCATGCGGCAGCCGTCGCAGAGCCAGGGTCTCGCGCTCGTGCCGCGCCGGGTCGAGGTAGCGCGCCAACGGGCTCGCGGCGCCGTCGCCGCGTTGCGGCGCGACGCCGGCGATGGCGTTGCGCGCCGCGTCCCAGAGCTCGCGCGCCTGCTCGTCGCTCATCGCATCGCCTTCAGTTGCCGAGGGCCAGGCCGGTGTGTGCGCGGCCGTCATTGGCGCCATAGAAACGTTTGCCTGGCACGGCGTTGCCGCCCAGCGAAGGCGCGCCAATCAGGATCGCGGCGACGTGATTGGACGGCCGCGACAGCACGAAGACATGGCCCATCGCTTCGAGCGTCTTCTTCGTGTCGGGGCCGAGGGCCGCGGGCTCGATGCTGGTCGCGTTGGGCAGCCACTGCTGGTGAAAGCGTGGCGCGTCGACCGCCTCCTGCAGGTTCATGCCGTAGTCGACGACGTTGAGGATGGTGTGCAGCACCGCCGTGATGATGCGGCTGCCGCCCGGCGAGCCGACGACCATCACCGGCTTGCCGTCCTTCGTGACGATGGTCGGGCTCATCGAGCTCAGCGGCCGCTTGCCCGGCGCGATCACGTTGGCCGCGCCCTGCACCAGGCCGAAGCCGTTCGCCACGCCCGGCTTGGCAGTGAAGTCGTCCATCTCGTCGTTGAGCAACACGCCGGTCTTCGCCACGGTCAAGCCGGCGCCGAACCAGTTGTTGAGGGTGTAGGTCACCGAGACGGCGTTGCCCTTGCCGTCGACGATCGAGTAGTGTGTGGTGTTGCTGCCTTCGTGCGGCGGGGTGCCGGCGCTCAGGCTCTGCGAGACACCGGCCCGGGCCGGATCGATGGTGGCGCGGATCTTCGCGGCGTAAGCCTTGTCGAGCAGGCGTGCTGTCGGGTTGTTGACGAAGTCGGGGTCGCCGAGCGTGCTGTTGCGGTCAAGGTAGGCGTGACGCATCGCCTCGATCTGCACATGCACCGCCCGCACCGAGCGAAAGCCCCAGTTCTCGAGCGGATAGCCCTCGAGCACGTTGAGGATCTCGCAGAGGACGACGCCGCCCGAGCTCGGCGGCGGCGCCGAGACGATGGTGTAGCCGCGGTAGTCGCACTCGACGGGCACGCGCTCGCGCGTCGTGTACCGGTCGAGGTCGGCCTGCGTGATCAGGCCCTTGCCGGCGCGGCTCGATGCGACCAGCGCTTCCGCCACCGGGCCTTTGTAGAAGCCTGCCGTACCGGCCTCGGCGATCTGCTTCAGCGTCGCCGCCAGATCGCGCTGCACCAGCCGGTCGCCGGCGACGAAAGGCCGGCCCTTGTCGAGAAAGATCGCCGCGCTGGCCGGGTCGGCCCTGAACGCCTCGGTGCCGAGCGCGAGCATCTCGACGTCGCCGGGATCGAGCACGAAGCCCTGTTCGGCGTAGCGGATCGCCGGTCCGACCAGCTCGGCGCGCTTCATCGTCCCGTACCTGGCGAGCGCGGTCTCGAGTCCCGACACCGTGCCAGGCACGCCGACGGCGAGATGGCCGCGCAGGGTCGAGCCCGGGATGACGTTGCCGGCGGCGTCGAGGTACATGTTTGCGGTCGCGGCGAGCGGCGCCCTCTCGCGAAAGTCGAGAAAGGCCTTCGTGCCGCCGGCGAGCTGCAGCGTCATGAAGCCACCGCCGCCGAGATTGCCGGCCGCGGGATAGACGACGGCGAGCGCGTAGCCGACCGCGACGGCCGCATCGACGGCGTTGCCGCCCTTCTTCAGCACGTCGACGCCGACCTCCGTCGCCAGGTGCTGCGCCGTCACCACCATGCCGTTGTCGGCGGCGACTGGCGCGGTCGCGGCGGCCGCAACGTGGCCGGCCGCGACGGCGAGGCCGAGGCAGAGAACGAAGGCGGCGGCAAACGGCCGGAGCAGGGTCGGCTTCATGGGGTCAGGGGTCGGCAAGCCTGCGCGCGCCGCGTCAGCCACTGTAGCGCCGGCGTCGAATAGGCCCCGGCGGGCACTGCGATACCTGGCGAACAAGGTGTTACCGCCGGTGTTACGAATCGGCGGGTTTATTCACGGACACCGCCGCTCCGGCCTCGATAAGATCGTTTCCCGTTGTCGCCTCGACCCGGTTTTCAGCCGGAGCGATGCACAGCGGTCAACTTCGACCGTCGATGCCTAGCGTCTTGCGCCTTCTTTCGCTGCTCGGCCTCGGCCTCGTCATCGGGCCGCTGCTCGGCGCCTGCTCGCCGGTCGGCCTGCTCGTGAGCGCGACCGGCGTGGCCACCGACACCAGCATGACCTGGGACATCGTCAAGCACTTCCACGGCAAGCTCACCGAAGACGATGCCACGCCCTGCGCCCGCCTCAACAGCGTGCAGCGCGCGCTCAATGCCCGCTGCGACTACGTGTCCGGCAGCATCCAGCAAGCCGACCTGGCACATTCGGGGCTGCAGGAATGCGCCCTCGCCGCGGCGACGCGCGACCCGCGGCTGTGGCGCGCCCTGCCCGAGCTGCTCGACAAGGGAGCCACGGTCGACACCTGCCCCGGGTCCCCGCTCGTGGCGCTCGCCGAGGCCATGCCCTGCCCCGATTTCGCCTCGGCATCGCCGGCGGTGATCGGCGCGATCCGCACCCTCGCCGAATCGGATCCGCGCGCCATCCGTCACGATGTCTTTCGCATGCTCGGCTGCCCGAAGGCACGCGCCGCCGGCCTCGACCGGGTGCTCGTGACCTGGCTCGACCGCGGCGACCTCGAGCCGGGCAAGCTCTCCTTCAGCCCGCTCGATGCCGCCGACCCCGACCTGCTCGTCTCGCGCTTCGGCCGCGAGCTCGAGGTGGCCGGCCACAAGCCTGAATCTGCGCTCGACGGCTACGAAGGCAGCCTGCCCAGCGGCTTCGAGATGGCGCTGCGCAACAGCCATTGGGCCGCGCTCGAATGGTGGCTCTATCGACTGCCGCAGCTCGCCAACCTGGCACCGCCGCAAGGCGGCGGCCAGCTCGCCTGGGTGCCGTTGCAGCGCGTGCTGCTGCCGGGCTTTCTGCAGTTCCCCGAGACGCAGCGCGACATGGTCGGCTTTCTCATGGTGCGCGGCGCCAGCCCGCAGCAAAAGCTCCCCTTCGATCAGGGCAAGACGGTCGTCGCCTTCGCGGTGCAGATGCAGAGCCCGATGCTGTCGCTGCTCGAGACGCCGACGCGCTCGGCCGCGACCGCCGACCCGCAGTCGACCCTGCCGGCCCTGGTCCAGACGGGCGCGTCGGTTCGCCACGCCTCGCGGACGCAGCCGCAGGCGCCCGGCAGCCTCGAAACGCCGGCGCCGCGCTGAGCGCGCGCGGGCTTCTTTCCACCTCACTTCGCCAGACGCTCGGCCCCGGCCTGAGGCCTTCAGTGCGTGTGCCGGTGATGCAGGTCCGGGTAGTGCACGTGCCGGTGCGTCAACGCGGCGTGGGAATGCGGATGGACATGCGGCTCGCTGCCGTCCCAGGCGAAGTCGTGTACGTGGCCGTGATGCGCGTCGTGCGTGTGCGGATGCGTGTGCAGGAGCGGCTCGTGCGTGTGCGCGTGGGCGTGACGCTCGCGCAGGTGCAGCCAGACGCCGAAGCCCATGAGCACGGCCGCGATCCAGAACAGCAACCCAGGTGCTTGCGGCCAGAGCGCGAAGGCAACGAGCACACCGAACAAGGGCGCGACCGAGAAGTAGGCGCCGGTGCGTGCCGTGCCAAGCGTGCGCAGCGCCACCACGAAAAGCGCCAGGCTGAGGCCGTAGCCGGCGAAGCCGACGGTGAGCGTCGCCACGAGCGGGGCTGTCGACGGCAAGACGGCACCGCCGGCCAGCGCCAGCGCCGTGTTGCAGGCGCCGGCGATCAGGCCCTTGAGGCAGGCGACCAGCATGGCGTCGTTGGCCGAGACCTTGCGCGTGAGGTTGTTGTCGATCGCCCAGCAGAGGCAGGCAGCGATCACGAGCACGGCTCCCGGCGCGAGCGCGACCGCGCCTGGCTGCCAGGCGAGCAGTGCGCCGCCGACGACGATGGCGGCCATGCCGGCGACGATACGCCGGTCGGCGTTCTCGCGGAACACGAGCCAGGCGATGAGCGCCGTGAACACCCCCTCGACGTTGAGGAGCAGCGACGCCGAAGCGGCACTCGACTGCGCCAGTCCGGCCATGAGAAGCGCCGGCCCGAGCATGCCGCCGGCGACGATCGCGCCGAGCAGCCAGGGCAGGTCACGGCGCGGCAGCGCGAAGGTCGGTGCGGCACCGTCGCGGCGCGATGCCATGGCGCGTCGCACGCCGATCAGCAGGGCGAGGCCGACACCGCTGCCGAGGTAGAGCAGCCCGGCGACGAGGAGCGGCGCCGTCTCGCCGACGAAGAGCTTGGCCAATGGCGTGCTGGCGCCGAAGAGCAGGGCGGCCAGGAGCGCCGGAGCGGCGACGCGGATCGTCATGAGGCCGGCGCGCGCGCGTTGAGCATCCTGTGCACCAGCACCGCGAGAGCCGCTCCAAGAAGCTCGGCGGCGACGAAGCCGGGCACGCTCGACGGCGCGATGCCGGCGAAGCTGTCGCTCCACATGCGACCGAACGCCGCGGCCGGGTTGGCGAACGAGGTCGACGCCGTGAACCAGTAGGCCGCGCCGATGTAACAGGCGACCATCGCCGCGACGCGCGGCGCCGGCGCGCGCAGGATGACGAGCAACAGGCCGAAGGCGGCCACCGCTTCGGCGAGCCACTGCCCGGTGCCGCTGCGCACCTTGTTCGAGATCTGAAGGAGGTCCATGTCGAACATCGCGTTGGCGAGCCAGGCGCCGAGCATCGCGCCCGCCAGCTGCGCTGCAATGTAGGGCACGAGCAGCTTGCCAGGCAACGCCTGTCGCCCGGCCATCACCATCGAGACCGCAGGATTGAAGTGTGCGCCACTGATCGGACCGAACACCTCGATCAGTACGTAGAGGCCGAAGGCAGTGGCCAGCGCGTTGGCGAGCAAGGCGATCGCCGTATTGCCGCCCGAGAGGCGCTCGCCCGTGATTCCCGAGCCGATCACGACGGCGAGCAGCAAGGCCGTGCCCAGCGCCTCGGCGAACACCTTCTGCGCCGCGCTGGCCGCCATGCTCAGCGACTGCCGATGCTGCGGACCTCGTGCTGGATCGCCACCCTATCGAGCCGCTCGATCGGCAAGGCGAGCATGAGCTCGATGCGACGCTTCAGGGTGACTGCGGTGTCGCGAAAGCGTTGACGCTTCTCGTCGTCGTCGCCTTTGAACGCCGCCGGATCGGCGACGCCCCAGTGGGCCGTCATGGGCTGGCCGATCCAGACCGGGCACATCTCGCCGGCTGCCTGGTCGCAGACGGTGAAGACGTAGTCGAGGCTCGGCGCATCAGGCCGCGC
Source organism: Burkholderiales bacterium (assembly GCA_025351025.1). GTDB lineage: Bacteria > Pseudomonadota > Gammaproteobacteria > Burkholderiales > Burkholderiaceae_C > Schlegelella_A. The sequence continues at coordinate 6,873 of JANXWR010000448.1, forward strand.
GAACTCGTCCCAATTCTTGCTGCAAAAGCCGTCTGTCGGGATGTGGAGCGCCGCCAACGCCTCGAGCGCGAACGGATTGACGACGCCCGTCGGATGGCTGCCCGCCGACCAGGCGCGAAAGCGCGGCGCGCCCAGGCTGTTCATCAGGCCCTCGGCGAGGATAGAGCGCGCCGAGTTGCCGGTGCAGATAAAGAGGACCTCGTACGTCTTTTCAACCACGGCCACACCTCAGCAGCACGACGCCTGCTTGACCGCGACCGGCACCGGCTTGCCGCGCGGCGACGGCGTCGCGCAGCATGCGGAAGCCTCGCTCGGCGTCTTTGCCGACTGGCTGAAGGTGGGGATGTTGTCGAGCGTGTGGAAATGCTCCCAGGCGATGCCCTGGGGGTCGGTGACCCAGTGTTTCTCGCTGCGCGCATAGCAGCAGGTCGTCTCGCCTTCGTCGAGCAGCGTCATGTCGGCGTCCTGGGCGCGCGACTTCAGCTCGGCCAGCTCGTCGGCGTCCTCGGTCTGGATGCCGAGATGGTCGACGCCGGGCTTGCCGCCGCGTGTCGAGATGGCGAAGTTGATGCGCGGATCCTCGAGCATCCATTTGGCGTAGTCGGCCTCGACGCGGGCCGGCTCCGCGGCGAACATCTTCGAATAGAAGGCGATGCTCGCCGGTAGGTCCTGGACGTGGGCGTGAACGTGGAATCGCTTCATGATTTTCTCCTGGGTCAGCAGTGGCAGGAAGCCGCCTGGGCTTCGACGACGCAGGCGCCGCCGCGGCAGCAGTTCTCGGTCAGGTAGCCGAGCAGCGCGTTCATCCGGTCGTAGGCGGCGCGGTAGATGATGTTTCGGCTCGATCGCTCCTGCGTCACTAGGCCGGCATGGCTCAGCTCCTTGAGGTGGAAGGACAGCGTGTTGGCGGGAATGTCGAGACCTTCGGCCATGGTCCCGGGCGTCATGCCGCCGGAGCCGGCGACGACGAGGGCGCGGAAGACCTGGAGCCGCACGGGTTGCGCCAGCGCGGCCAGGGAACGCACGACTTCCGTTGATTCCATGGTTCGACTTTATTGGAACTAACGAAATATTGCAACCAAAAATTCCATGCCACCCGACGAATGGCGGGGCGACGAGCCGCCTCAGTCGTTGGCGAAGCTGTAGGGGCCGCCGCGCTCGAGAGCCTTGCGGTAGGCCGGCCGGGCGTGGATCTTCTTCAGGTACGTCATCAGCTTCGGCCGGCTCGTGTCGAGCCCGGCACGCTGCGCCGCAGCCTCGACCGGAAAGCTCATCTGGATGTCGGCGGCGCTGAAGTCGTTGCCCGCGAACCATTCGCTCTTCGCCAGCTCGCTTTCCATGTAATCGAGCTGGCGCTTCAGATTCGGCTCGATCAGCGCCTGCTTCACCTTGCCCGAAATGCCGCGCGCGATCGGCTTGACGAAGAAAGGCATCGGCGAGGTCTCGATGCGGTCGAAGACGAGCTTCATGAGCAGCGGCGACATCGCCGAGCCCTCGGCGAAGTGCAGCCAGTAGGTGAAGCGCAGCCGCTCCGGCGTGCCGGCCGGCGGCATCAGGCGGCCGCCGCCGTGCTTCTCGAGCAGGTATTCGATGATCGCGCCCGACTCGGCGACGGTCACGCCGTCTTCGGTAATGACCGGCGACTTGCCGAGCGGATGCACCTTGAGCAGCGCCGGCGGCGCGAGCATGGTCTTGGCATCGCGCTCGTACTTCTGGATCTCGTAGGGGACGCCCAGCTCCTCGAGCAGCCAGAGCACGCGCTGCGAGCGCGAGTTGTTGAGATGGTGGACGATGATCATCGCGGCAGTGCAAAGTGGCGTTCGGCCCTGATTGTGAGCGGCATCGGCGAGGAATGGATTTCACGCCGGTGCATCCGCGCCACGCCGCCACGCATCCAAAGAGGCATGGGAAACAATGCCCGCGGGCATCGATGGGGAGAAAAGCATGCAATCGTTGATCGAATCGGGCGAGCTGGAGCAGGTGCTGGGCGTGATGGTGGGCCTGTGCGCCGTGCTCATGCCCGTGGCCATCGTCTTCATCGTCCTGCACTTCCGGCATCGGCGCTCCGCCGAGACGCTGGCCACGGTCCGCTATCTGGCCGACAAGGGAATGCCGGTGCCGGCCGACCTGCTCCGCTCGGGCAAGGACGACCGGGCGGCTTCCGATCCCCGCTCGATGCTGCTCACGTCGCTCTCGACGCTGGGCGCCGGCGTCGGCCTCATGATCTTTTTCTACACTTGGACGCCGATGCGCTTTCTCTGGGGCATCGGCGCGCTGGTGGCGATCGTCGGCGTGGCGCAGCTGATCGGCTTGTGGTTGACGCGCAAGCCCACGCCCGACGATGCCGGCACCGGCACGGGCTGAACCGGCCGGCGGTCGCGGCGACGATGACGACGCCTCCCCGCTTGCGGCGGCACAGCGTGGCGACCCGAACACCTTCGGCGCGCTCGTGATGCGGCACCAGTCGAGCGTTCGCCGCCAGCTGCGCCACCTCGTGCGCGGCAGCGACGCCGTCGCCGACGAGCTGGCGCAGGACACCTTCGTGCTGGCCTGGCGGCGCATCGGCGAGTTCCGCGGCGAGGCGCGTCTGTCGACCTGGCTGCATCGCATCGCCTACCGGCGTTTTCTCATGCATCGGCGCCGCGAGGCCGTGCGCATCGAGACGACCGGCGAAGTCCCTGCGGACGAAGCCGCGAGCGGCGCTGCCGGCACCGGCGCGACCGGCATCGATGTCGATGTCGCGCGTCGCCTCGACGTCGAGCGGGCGCTGGCCGGGCTGCCCGAAGCGCAGCGACTCGCCTTGTTCCACTGCTTCCAGCTCGATCTCTCCCACGAGGAAGCGGCCGGCGTGCTCGGCATTCCCGTCGGCACCCTCAAGTCGCATGTCGCGCGCGGCAAGGCGCGTTTGCGCGAGGCCCTGGCGGCCTGGGCACCGGCGCGAACGGAGCCGCCATGAGCAGCCACGACGCCGGCACCGATGTCACGAGTCCAGCCGATGACGCCTGGCTCGAGACCGTGCTGCGCGCGGCGCGATCGGCGCCTATCGCCGACGCCGGCTTCAGCGCTGGCGTGCTGGCGCGTATCGACACGCAGCCGGCCGCCCTGGCGCCGGCGACCGTGCTGGCGACGCTGCGCCGGGCCCAGGATCGCGAGCGCACGGTCCGCCGCTGGACGATTGCCGGCACGCTGGTCGGGGCGCTGGTCGCAGCCTTGGCCGGTGCGCAGGGGTCGGTTCCTTCGGCCGACCCGGCAGCGCTACTGGTGCCGGGCCTGGCGCTGCTCGTCGTCTCGAGCGTCATGGTCTGGTTGGCCATTTCCGGGAGCTGAGTTGGAGGAACGAAAGCCACACGTCGTCGTCGCCGGCGCCGGCACGATCGGCTGCTTCGTCGGCGGCCAGCTCGCCGCTGGCGGTCGCACCGTCTCGTTCCTGGCGCGACCACGCATTGCCGACGAGCTGGCGCAGCATGGCCTGACCTTGAGCGACCAGGACGACTGCACGCTGAGCGTCGCGGCGAAGGACCTTGCCGTCGCCGTCGACCCCGCCGTGCTCGCCTCGGCCGACGTCGTGCTCGTCACCGTCAAGAGCGGCGCCACGCGAGAAATGGCGGCGAGCATCCGAGCCTGCGCGCCGGCCCACGCGGTCGTCATTTCGCTGCAGAACGGCGTCGACAACGCGACCATCCTGCAGGACGCGCTCCCCGGCATGAATGTCGTCGCCGGCATGGTGCCGTTCAACGTCGTCGCGCTCGGCGCCGGACGCTTTCATCGCGCCACCGGCGGCGACATCGTCATCGACGCCAAGGCCTCGGCGCTGGCCGAGAGCCTGGGCACGCCGTATCTGCCAATCACGACGAACGCCGACATGCGCGCCGTCGCCTGGGGCAAGCTGCTGCTCAACCTCAACAATGCGCTCAACGCGCTGGCCGGCGTGCCGCTGCGCGAGGAGCTGGCAGAGCGCGACTGGCGCCGCGTGCTGGCCGCCTGCATCAGCGAGGCGCTCGCGGCGCTGGGCGCGGCCGGCATCCGGCCGGCCAAGGTCGGCGTGCTGCCGCCGGCACTGCTGCCCCAGGTGCTGCGCCTGCCCGACCCCTTGTTCAAGCTGGTCGCCGCGGCCCAGCTGCGCATCGACCCGAGCGCGCGCTCGTCGATGTGGGACGACCTCGAACATCGACGCACGACCGAAATCGATCAGCTGCAGGGTGCGATCGTCGCCCTGGCGGCGAAGCACGGCTTGCGCGCACCTTTCAACGAGACGGTTCGCGACCACATCAAGGCCGCCGAGCGGCGAGGCGCCGGCTCGCCCCGTCTCACGGCCGCGGCGATCTACCCATCTCGCACGTGAAAGCGGACACACGTGTCCGCTTTCACAGACAGCAAGTTGACGGACCCGCGAGGGTCCGTCGAACGCCGCGTAGCGAAGCCGGACAGGCTGTCCGGTTTCGCTTAGATCGACATGCGTGCGCGCGCGCCTTCGGCCGCCATGTCGGCGCCGCGGCCCTGCTGCACGATCTCGCCCCGCTCCATGACGAGGTAGCGATCGGCGAGCTCTTCGGCGAAGTCGTAGTACTGCTCGACGAGCACGATCGCCATGCGCTGCGGCAGCTTGCCGGCGATGGGCAGGCCGGTGTCGGCGAGCATGCGGATGACGCGGCCGATGTCCTTGATGATCGACGGCTGGATGCCTTCGGTCGGCTCGTCGAGCACGAGCAGGCGCGGCCCGGCGGCGAGCGCGCGGGCGATCGCGAGCTGCTGCTGCTGGCCGCCGGAAAGATCGCCGCCGCGGCGATGCAGCATCGCCTTCAGCACCGGAAAGAGCTCGAACAGCTCGGGCGGCATCCTGGTCGAGCCGGGCCGGTAGGCCAGGCCCATCGCCAGGTTTTCCTCGACCGTCAAGCGGGCGAAGATCTCGCGCCCCTGCGGCACGTAGCCGATGCCGCGGCGCACGCGCTCGTAAGGCGTTTCCTTGCCGATGTCGACGCCGTCGAAGACCACGCTTCCCGAGCGCACCGGCACCACGCCCATCAGGCTCTTCAGCAGCGTCGTCTTGCCGACGCCGTTGCGGCCGAGCACGACCGTGACCTCGCCCACCGCCGCCTCGAGCGAGACGCTGCGCAGGATGTGCGACCCGCCGTAGTACTGGTTGAGCGCCTCGACCCTGAGCAGCGGAGCGCCGGTGGCCTGTCGCGCCGGCGCGGCCGCCACGGGTGTCGCGACCTCAGCGCCCAAG
>JANXWR010000259.1 GCA_025351025.1 Burkholderiales bacterium
CGTGCGCCGGTGACGGCGCGTTCGAGCAACAGGCGCGCATCGCCGAACGCCGCGCCGGCCTCGGCCGCGGCCGAGTCGAGCGCTGCCTCGAGCTCGTCGTCGCGCGTGACGAGGCGCATGCCGCGGCCGCCGCCGCCGGCGGCCGCCTTCACCATCACCGGCATGCCGATGCGTAGCGCTTCGCGGCGCAGCGTGTCGCGATCCTGCGCCGCGCCGTCGTAGCCGGGCAGCACCGGAACGCCGATCGCCGCCATGCGCTGGCGCGCTTCGGACTTGTCGGCCATCGCCCGCATCGCCGCGGGCGGCGGACCGATCCAGACCAGTCCCGCCGCCTCGACCGCCGCCGCGAAGGCCGCGTTCTCGCTCAGGAAGCCGTAGCCAGGATGGACCGCGGTCGCGCCCGAGGCGAGCGCCGCCGCGACGATGGTGCCGCCGCGCAGATAGGAGTCGGCCGCCCGCTCGCCGCCGATGCCGGCGACGCGATCGCAGACGCGCGTGTGCGGCGCGTGCCGGTCGGCGTCGGAGGCGATGGCGATCGTCTCGATGCCGAGGCGTCGCGCCGTGCGCGCAATGCGCACCGCGATCTCGCCACGATTGGCGATCAGGAGCGGAGACACGAGGCGCGCCAAGAGATCCTTCGCTTCGCTCAGGACCGCGCCGGCAGCGTGTGCATGTACTTGGCGATGATGCCGAGCATTACTTCGTCGGCACCACCGGCGATCGAGCCGAGCCGGCCGTCGCGGTAGTGGCGCGAGATCGGGTTGTCCCAGGTGTAGCCCATGCCGCCCCAGTACTGCATGCAGGCGTCGGGCACCTCGCGGCCGAGCCGACACGACTTGAGCTTGGCCATCGACGCCCACTCGGTCACGTCGGCGCCGCCGACGTATTTCTCCGTCGCCATGTAGACCAGGCCGCGCAAGGCCTCGACCTCGGTCTTCAGCTCGGCGAGCCGATAGTGCACGACCTGGTGGTCGAGCACGCTCTTGCCGAAGATCTGCCGCTCGCGGGCGTAGTCTGCCGTGAGCTGGATGCAGTTCAGCAGGCTCTGGATGCTGCGCGCCGCCGCCCAGAGGCGCTCCTCCTGGAACTGCATCATCTGGTAGGTAAAGCCCATGCCTTCTTCGCCGATGCGGTTCGATTGCGGCACGCGCACGTCGTCGAAGTGGATCAGGCCGGTGTCGCTCGACATCATGCCGATCTTCCTGATTTTCTTCGCCTTCGTGACACCGGGTGTCGTCATCGGCACCATGATCAGGCTCTTGTTCTTGTGCGCCGCGCCTTCGCTCGTGTTCGCGAGCAGGCACATCCAGTCGGCCTGCAGGCTGTTCGTGATCCACATCTTGGCGCCGTTGATGACGTAGTCGCCGCCGTCCTTCTTCGCGGTGGTCTTGATGCTCGCCACGTCGGAGCCGGCGCCGGGCTCGGAGACGCCGATGCAGCCGACCGCGTCGCCGGCGATCGCGGGCACGAGGAACTCGCGGCAGAGCGCCTCGGAACCGAAGCGGGCGAGCGCCGGCGTGCACATGTCGGTCTGCACGCCGATCGCCATCGGCACGCCGCCGCAGTCGACGTGGCCGAGCGTCTCGGCCATGATCACCGAGTACGAATAGTCGAGCGCCATGCCGCCGTACTTCTCGGGCTTGGTCAGGCCGAGCAAGCCGAGCTTGCCGAGGCCCTTGAAGACCTCGTGCGCCGGAAAGGCTTCGGCCGCCTCCCATTCGTCGACGTGCGGATTGATCTCGTCGTCAATGTAGCGCTTGAGGGTGCGCCGGATTTCTTCGTGCTCGTGGGTGATCAGCATGTGGGTTGTCTCCTGGGGTCGCTCAGGGCCGGGCGACGCCGAATTGCATGGGGCGGAGTGTGCGCCGCGCCGCCTCGTCGCAGACGGCGAGGCAGAGCGCCAGCACGCGACGCGTGTCGCGCGGGTCGATCAGGCCGTCGTCGAGCAGCCGGCCCGAGGTGTAGAAGGCGTCGCTCTGTCGCTCGAAGGTGGCGACGATCTTCGATTTCAGCGCGGCGAGCTTCGCTTCGTTGACCGGCTCGCCTTTTCTCGCCGCGCTTTCGCGCATGACGATCTCCATCGTGCCGGCGGCCTGCTCGGCGCCCATCACCGCCGTCTTCGCGGTCGGCCAGCTGAAGGCGAAGCGGGGATGAAAGCCGCGCCCGCACATGCCGTAGTTGCCGGCGCCGAACGAGGCGCCGCACTGGATCGTGATCTGCGGCACCGTTGCGTTCGATAGCGCCTGGATCTGCTTGGAGCCGTGCTTGATCATGCCGGCGCGCTCGGCCTCGGTGCCGACGATGAAGCCGGTCGTGTTCTGCAGCCAGACGATCGGCAGCCCGGTCTGCTCGCAGCTTTGAATGAAATGCGTGGTCTTGGTGCTGCCGGCCGGATCGAGCGGGCCGTTGTTGGTGACGATGCCGACCCGAAAGCCGGCGATGGCCGAGTAGCCGCACACCGTGGCCGGACCGTAGTCGGGCTTGAACTCGAGGAACTCGGATCCGTCGGCGATGCGCGCGATGACGTGGCGCATCTCGACCGGCTTTTTCATGTCGGCACCGAACAGGCCGAGCAGGTGGTCGGCGGAAAGCACCGGCTCGGCGCCGTCGGGCCAGGTGGCGCGCGGCTGCCAGCCGAGCGAGGCGACGAGCTCGCGCGCCATCGCCACCGCGCTGGAGTCGTCGTCGGCGACGTGCTCGGCCAGGCCGGAGATGCTGGCGTGCATGTCGGCGCCGCCGAGCGCCTCATCGTCGGCGATCTCGCCGGTTGCCGCCTTGAGCAGCGGCGGCCCGGCGAGAAAGGCGCGTCCGCGCCCCCGAACCATGACGACGCGATCGGATAGTCCGGTCATGTAGGCGCCGCCGGCCGTCGACGAGCCGTGCACGACACCGATCACCGGCAGGCCCGCGGCCGAGAGGCGGGCCAGGTTGTAGAAGGCGCTGCCACCGTGGATGAACTGCTCGACGCGATAGGCGAGCAGGTTGGCGCCGGCCGACTCGATGAGGTGCACGAAGGGCAGCTTGTTCTGGAGTGCGATCGCCTGCGCCCGCTTCAGCTTCTCGAGGCCCATCGGCTGCAGGGCGCCGGCATCGATGCCGGCGTCGTCGGCGACGAGCATGACGCGGACGCCCGAGACGACGCCGATGCCGGCGATGACGCCGCCGCCGGGCACCGACTTCTCGGCGTCGTCGCTGTCGAGCAGCCAGCCGGCCATCGTCGACAGCTCGAGGAAGGGCAGGCCCGGGTCGAGCAGGCGCGCAACGCGCTCGCGCGGCAGCAACTGGCCGCGCCTCGTGAACAAGGGCTCGGCGCGCGCGCTGGCGGCGCGGGTGCGCGCCTCGAGGCTGCGCCAGCGTTCGATGAGGGACAGCGTGTGCGCACGTTGCGCGGCGCGCGCATCGGCATCGCCGTCGAGGGCGGGTTGGAGTGACGGCATCAGCGAGTTTGTTCAGCCGGATAATGGCTTGTCAATGCGGGAGACGATGATGACGCACGCCATGATTTTCGATGCGGTTCGCACGCCGCGCGGCAAAGGCAAGAAGGACGGCAGCCTGCACGAGGTCAAGCCGATCGATCTTCTCGCCGGGCTGCTCGTCAAGCTGCAGAAGCGCCACGCCTTCGATCCGGCGCAGCTCGACGACGTCGTCATGGGCGTCGTTTCGCCCGTCGGCGAGCAGGGCTCGGTGATCGCCAAGACGGCGGCGCTGAAGGCCGGCTGGGACGTGAAAGTCGCCGGCATGCAGATCAACCGCTTCTGCGCCTCGGGGCTCGAAGCGGTCAACATCGCGGCGCAGTAAGTCGCCAGCGGCTGGGAAGACATGGTCGTCGCCGGCGGCGTCGAGAGCATGTCGCGGGTGCCGATCGGCTCCGACGGCGGCGCCTGGGCGCAGGACCCGGCCACCAACATCGCCATCGGCTTCGTGCCGCAGGGCATCGGCGCCGACTTGATCGCGACGCTCGCCGGCTGGGATCGCGATGACGTCGATCGCTACGCGCTCGGCTCGCAGCAGCGTGCCGCGGCGGCGCAGGCGGCCGGCCGGTTCGACCGCTCGGTGCTCTCGGTCGACGACGAGATCGGCCTCGTCCTGCTCGAGCGCGACGAGTTCATCAAACCGCGCACCACGCTCGAAGGCCTGGGCTCGCTCAAGGTTGCTTTCGCCGAGCTCGGCGCGATGGGCTTCGACGCCGTCGCGCTGGCCCGCTATCCGCAGGTCGAGCGCATCGCCCACGTGCACACCGCCGGCAACTCGTCGGGCATCGTCGACGGTGCCGCGGCGGTGCTGATCGGCAACGAGGCGAAGGGCCGGGAAATGGGGCTGGCGCCGCGCGGGCGCATCGTCGCCACCGCGCTGTCGGGCGCCGACCCAACCATCATGCTCACCGGGCCGATGCCGGCGACGCGCAAGGCGCTCGCCAAGGCGGGCCTCACCATCGACGACATCGACCTGTTCGAGGTCAACGAGGCCTTCGCCGTCGTGCCGATGCGCTTCATGCGCGAGATGGGCGTGCCGGCCGAGAAGGTCAACGTCAATGGCGGCGCGATCGCCATGGGCCATCCACTCGGCGCGACCGGGGCGATGCTGGTCGGCACCTTGCTCGACGAGCTCGAGCGGCGCCAGTTGAAGCGCGGCCTGGTCACGCTGTGCGTCGGCGGCGGCATGGGCATCGCCACCATCGTCGAACGGATCTGAAATCATGAAGCCCCCGCGCTCACTTCGTTCGTTGCCCCCCGAGGGGGCCACGGCGCCCTTGGGGCGGCCCGGCGGGCACCGATCATCATGAATACCCTGCGCTACGAGCTCGATTCCGAGGGCATCGCCACCGTCACCTTCGACGCGCCCGGCGCACCCGTCAACACGATGACGCGCGAATGGCAGCGCGACCTCGACGAGGCCGCGTCGCAGCTCGAGCGCGATAACGCGCGCATCAAGGGCGTGCTGCTCGCTTCGGCGAAGTCAACCTTCTTCGCCGGCGCTGCGCTCAAGCACGTGATGACGCTCACCGCGGCCGATGCGGCACCTGGTTTCGCTCAGATCGAGGCGATGAAGCAGAGCTTTCGCCGCATCGAGTCGCTCCGCCGGCCGGTCGTGGCGCTCCTCAACGGCTCGGCGCTCGGCGGCGGCTGGGAGGTGGCGCTGATCGGCCATGCCCGGTTCGCCCTCGACGACGCGAAGATCCAGTTCGGCACGCCCGAGGTGACGCTCGGCCTCATTCCCGGCGCCACCGGCATCACGAAGACGGTGCGCAAGCTCGGCCTGCTGGCCGCGCAGCCCTATCTGCTGGAAGGCAAGCTGTTCGGCCCGCGCGAGGCGGTCGAGCTCGGCTGGGTCGACGGCCTGGCCGCCGATGCCGCCGACCTGCGCGCCCAGGGCATCGCCTGGATCGCCGCCAACCCGGACGCCAAGCAGCCCTGGGAGCGGAGCGACTACAAGATGCCGGGCGGCACGCCGGCAACGCCGAAGATCGCCGCCGGCCTGGCCGTGGCACCGGCGATGCTGCTGCAGAAGACGCGCGGCCTCTACCCGGCGGCCGAAGCGATCCTCGAGACCATGGTCGAAGGCGCGCTCGTCGACTTCGACACGGCGACCCGCATCGAAAGCCGGCGGCTGGCCAAGATCATGGTCGGGCAGAACGCCAAGAACATGATCCAGGCGTTCTTCTTCGACCTGAACGCGATCAAGTCCGGCAAGTCGCGGCCGGCCGGATTTGCGCCATGGAAGCCGAAGAAGGTCGGCATCCTCGGCGCCGGCATGATGGGCGCCGGCATCGCCCATGCCAACGCGGCACGCGGCATTGCCGTCGTGCTGAAGGACGTGTCGCTCGAGAAGGCCGAGGTCGGCCTCGCCGCGGTGCGCAAGATCACCGCGCCGCAGGTCGCGAAGGGCCGCATGGATGCGGCGCGAGAAACCAAGCTGCTCGGCCTGGTCACGCCGACGGCGCAGGTGGGCGCGCTCGACGGTTGCGATCTCATCATCGAGGCGGTGTTCGAGAACCGCGAGCTGAAGGCGGCGGTGACGCGCGAGGCCGAGCCGATGCTGGCCCCTGGCGGCGTGTTCGCAAGCAACACCTCGACCCTGCCGATCGGCGGCCTGGCGCTCGCCAGCGCCCGGCCCGATCACTTCGTCGGCCTGCATTTCTTCTCGCCGGTGCACAAGATGCGCCTCGTCGAAATCATCCGAGGCAGGCAGACCAGCGACGAGACGATCGCCCGCGCCTACGACTACGTCCTTGCGATCGGCAAGACGCCGATCGTCGTCAACGACTCGCGAGGCTTCTTCACCAGCCGCGTCTTCGGCACCTTCGTCATGGAAGGCGCGGCGATGCTGGCCGAGGGCATCGCGGCGCCGCTCGTCGAGCATGCGGCGCTGGCCGCCGGCATGCCGGTCGGGCCGCTCGCGGTGCTCGACGAGACCTCGCTCTCGCTCTCGGTCCACGTCATGGACCAGACCCGCGCCGATCTGGCCGCCGAAGGCAAGACCCACGCCACGTCAGCCGGCGAGCAGCTCGTCGAGCGCATGGTCAAGGAGATGAGGCGCCCGGGCCGAGCCGGCGGCGGCGGCTTCTACGACTATCCGCAGGGCGAGGCCAAGCGCCTCTGGCCGGGCTTGAAGACGTCGTTTGAAAGGGCCGAGGCCACGACCGCCGCCGCCACCGATCTCGCGCTGCTGAGCCGGCGCTTTCTCTACCGCCAGTCGATCGAGACGGCGCGCTGCCTGGCAGAGGGCGTGCTGACGAGTGCGCACGAGGCCAACATCGGCTCGATCTTCGGCATCGGCTTTCCGGCCTGGACGGGCGGCGCGATCCAGTTCATCGCCTCCGAGGGCGGCGAGCGCTTTTTCGCTCGCGCCGACGAGCTGGCCGCTCGCTACGGCGCCCGCTTCGCGCTCTCGCCCGAGGTACGCGCGGCGATCACGTCTCTGTCATCCTGAGCGAAGCGAAGGATCCCGATCCGCCGCACTCGTGCAGATCCTTCGCTGTGGTCAGGATAACTTTGCGGCTCGCCGCAAAGTCACTTCAGGCTCAGGATCCACTGCACCAGCTGCTTTGCCTCGGCCTCGCTGACCTGCGGATTGGCCGGCATGACGGCGACGCCCCAGACGCCGGTGCCGCCCTTCATCACCTTCTGCGCCAGCCGGGCCGGCGCGTCCGGCTGGCCGGCGTATTTGGCGGCGACATCCTTGTAGGCCGGACCGATCACTTTCTGGCCTACCGCGTGGCAGGCCATGCAGTTCTTCTTGTGCGCCAGATCCGGGTTGGCCCGAGCCGGCGCCGACCCCGTGCAAGCGATCACCACAATGGCGAGGACGATGGATTTCATGCGTATCCCTGGCGCAGGCCGGCGCCGTGCTCGGCTACCATCAGCATAACGGTCGCAAACCTTCGCGCAAGCCCCGGTGTGCAGGACGCGGTCGCGCTGCAGCCGCGGTCGTCGGCCGGGAGAGTTTCATGCTGTTCGTCGCCATCGGAATTCTGCTGATCATCCTCAACGTCGCCAACATCGGCCCGTTCGGGGCCTGGAACTGGGAGTTCTTCGGCGACCTGTGGAAGTTCACCGTTCCTTTCATCTTCGCCGTCGCGTGGTGGATCTACTCCGACCTGTCCGGGCTCAACAAGCGGCGCGAGATGGAGCGCATGGAGCAGAAGAAGAAGGACCGGCGCAGGGAAAACCTGGTCTCGCTGGGCATGGACACGCGCGCCCGGCGCAAGGCGGCGCGCAAGCAGCAGCCCTAGACGTGCCCTAGACGCGACGGGCGCCGACTAGTCGCCGTCGAGCACGGCGCCGCGGCTGGCGCTCGATGCGTTCTTCGCGAACTTGCCGAGCACGCCGCGGAGATAGCGCGGCTTCGGCGCGACCCAGGCGGCGCGGCGCCGGACGATCTCTGCATCGTCGACGTCGAGCTGCACCAGCAGGCGATGCGCGTCGATGGTGATCGAATCGCCTTCCTCGACCAGCGCGATCGTGCCGCCGGCGTAGGCCTCTGGCGCGACATGGCCGACCACCATACCCCAGGTGCCGCCCGAGAAGCGTCCGTCGGTGACCAGGCCGACCGATTCGCCCAGGCCCTGGCCGATCAGCGCGCTCGTCGGCGCGAGCATCTCCGGCATGCCGGGCGCGCCCTTGGGCCCGAGATAGCGCAGCACCATGACGTCGCCGGCAACGATGCGTCGCTCCATGATCGCCGTCATCGCCGAAGACTCGTCGTCGAAGACGCGCGCCGGGCCGGTGATGACCGGGTTCTTCAGGCCGGTGATCTTGGCGACGGCGCCTTCGGTCGAGAGGTTGCCGCGCAGGATCGCCAGGTGGCCGTGCTCGTACATCGGCGCGCCGATCGGCCGGATCACGTCCTGGTCGGCGCGCGGCGCGTCGGGCAGCTCGGCGAGCGTCTGGCGAATAGTCTTGCCGGTGATCGTCAGGCAGTCGCCGTGTAGAAGGCCGGCGGCGAGCAGCGTCTTCATCACCTGCGGGATGCCGCCGGCACGGTGCAGGTCGACGGCGAGGTACTTACCCGAGGGCTTGAGGTCGCAGAGCACCGGCACCTTGCGGCGCACGCGCTCGAAGTCGTCGATCGTCCACTCGACGCCTGCCGTGTGGGCGATGGCCAGGAAGTGCAGCACGGCGTTGGTCGAGCCGCCGGTGGCCATGACGACGGCGATGGCGTTCTCGATGCTCTTTCGGGTGACGATGTCGCGCGGCTTCAGGTCCTGCTTCACCGCCTCGACGAGAACGCGCGCCGCCGCCTTGGCGGAAACGACGATCTCGGCGTGCACGTTGGCCATGGTGCTCGAGTACGGCAGGCTCATGCCGAGCGCCTCGAAGGCCGAGCTCATGGTGTTGGCGGTGTACATGCCGCCGCAGGAGCCGCTTCCCGGGATGGCCCGGCGCTCGATCTCGCCGAAGTCCTTCTCGTTCATCGCCCCCGCGGTGTAGCGGCCGACCGCCTCGAAGACGCTGACGATGTTGAGGTCCTGGCCCTGGTAGCGGCCGGGCAGGATGGTGCCGCCGTAGACGTAGATCGCCGGCACGTTGGCGCGCAGCATGCCCATCATGCCGCCGGGCATGTTCTTGTCGCAGCCGCCGACGACGAGCACGCCGTCCATCCATTGCCCGCCCACGCAAGTCTCGATGCAGTCGGCGATGACCTCGCGCGAAACCAGGCTGTACTTCATTCCCTCGGTGCCCATCGCCATGCCGTCCGAGATCGTCGGCGTGCCGAAGATCTGCGCGTTGCCGCCGGCCTCTTCGATGCCGGCGACGGCGGCGTCGGCGAGCTTCTGCAGCCCCGAGTTGCAGGGCGTGATCGTCGAGTGGCCGTTGGCGACGCCGATCATCGGCTTCTTGAAGTCGTCTTCTCCG
>JANXWR010000486.1 GCA_025351025.1 Burkholderiales bacterium
CCAGTTCATCTGGCGATTGGGTGATCCTGCCGGGGAAGGCTACGTCGCGGCAAGCGATCCGCGGCGCGACGGGCAGGCTGCGGGGTTCTGAGTAGGGTCCGGCACTGTGCCCGCACAACTTCGACGGGTCCGTCGATAGCGCTGTTCGAGGGGCCGGATGAGCTAATGCAGCCGGCCATGAGCGGACGTTCGGCTTGGCCTGGGAATTCAGTCGTTGCTCAACCACTCTGGCGCCGAGCCTTCAGTCCAGCCACGGGTCGATGACGGCTACGCCGGCGGCCTCGAGGGGGTCGGTGTCGCGGGTGGCCACCGTGAACCCGTTGGCGGCGGCGATGGCGGCGATGTAGCCATCGGCGGTGGCGATGGCGAGCCCCGCTTTCCGAGCCTTGGCAAGCAGTACCGCATAGGCTTGCGTGCAAGCCAAGTCGAAGGACAGCACGCGGCCTGCGAACAGCGGCAGCACGCGCTTCTCCAGGTTCCGTTGCAGGCCCGTGCGGCGCTTGCCGGCGGGCAGCAGCGCCACGCCGGCGCGCAATTTGGCGACGGTGATGGCCGAAAGGAACAGCGTTTCCAGCGGCTGCGCGCGATCCACTCGATCACGCGGGCGTCGGGCGCCTGACGCAGCGGCTCCGACACAACCTTCGTGTCCAGCAAGATCACTCGAAGGTCACCGGGCGGGCGGGGGACTTGTCGCGCACCTGCGCGAAGACGGCGAACTCTTGGTCGGTCAGCCTGGCTTGGCGGCCGATGTCGGCCAGCAGCGAGCCCAGCTTGACCCGTCCTGCCGGGCTGAGGGCGGACTCCAGGATCTCGCGCACCTCGGCCTCCATGCTGTGGCCGTGCAGGGCAGCCCGCACGCGCAGGGTCCGGTGCATCTCATCGGATATGTTGCGGACTGTCAGCATGGCCATCTTCATCGCCCCATTGCGCATTCAATGCATGCACTATACGTTGATGCCTGCATTCAGGCGAGCCATAAGGTTTGTGATGGCGGTAGGTTGATTTGTCTACAGCCGATCGGGACGACTAGCGCGACGGCTCGCTCGCCGGCGACGCCTCCGGCGCAGCCTCGCGCGCCTGGCTGCGGAACGCATCGTCCATCAGGCGCTCGGCCTGTTCGTTCGAGAGTGCCGGTGTGCTGTCGTTCGCAGCTTCGTTCGCACCCCAATGCGTCAGACCCGGCCAGGCGACGAGCATGGCGATGAGCAGCGCCTGCGCCACCAGCTGCGGCGCGAGCGCCCGCGCCAGCGCGGCGAGCGGCGGCGGCTCGCGCGTCGCCAGCCGCGACATGACGATGGCGTAGCCGAGGGGCGGCAGCAAAAAGCCCATCTGCAGCACGAGCAGCGTCAGCGTGGCGACCCAGGCCGGATCGACCACGACGGCGAGCAGCGGCGGCATGACCAGCGGCACGACCAGGAAGATCATCTCGAAGGCGTCGAGCACAAACGAGCAGGCGACCATGCCGGCGAGCACGGCGCCGAGCATGACGCGCGGCTGCGCATCGAGGGTGTGCAAGGCGGTGGCGACGAGCG
This sequence comes from Burkholderiales bacterium, assembly GCA_025351025.1. Classification (GTDB taxonomy): domain Bacteria; phylum Pseudomonadota; class Gammaproteobacteria; order Burkholderiales; family Burkholderiaceae_C; genus Schlegelella_A. The sequence goes on from JANXWR010000486.1 coordinate 1,533, forward strand.
CGTCGGTGCCGAAGCCGCGCAGCACGAGCGAGAAAGTCGTCGCGCCGACGAGCAACGCCATGAGCAGCCCGGTCAGCGTCATCGCGTCGCCGAGCACGGCGACGAGCAGGGCGCGATCGAGGCGGTGCGTGATCGCGCCCCAGGCCAGCAGCAGCAGCCCGCCGGCAGCCGCCGCCTCGACGGCGTAGACGCGGCCGACGGCGACCGCGCCGAGCAGCACGACGATGACGACGGTCGCGCCCGCTGCCTGCGCCAGCGCGGCGCGGCCGAGCGGCGTGAAGGCCTTGCGCAGCCGGCCGCGTCCGCGCCAGGCGGCGATGGCGAGCGCGATCACGAGCACCGCCAGGCCGGGCAACAAGGCGGCGCGCATCACGTCCTGGGTGTTGACGATGCGCACCGCCGCCTGCGTGACGTTGGTCGCCTCGGTGTGCGCGCGCATCATGGCGTCGCCGAGCAGCAGCAGCACCAGCGACGGCGGAATGACGATGCCGAGCGTGCTGGCGATGCACACCGTCGCCGTCGCCTCGGCCGGCGCCACGCCGCGCGCTGCCAGCGCCGGCGCGACGCGGCGCGCCAGCATGTGCAGGCTGGCGCCGACCGAGCCGTTCATCGGCGCGAGCAAGGCGCCGACGCCGAGCGCCGAGAGCTGCGCCGAAGCGGCGCTGCGTGCGAAGAGGCGCTCGCCGGCTTCATGCATGAGCCCGGCCAGCGGCAATCGATTGAGGAGCGCGCCGATCAGCGCGTAGAGCGGCAGCGCCTGCAACAAGTCGTGCTCGAGCAAGCCGACGACGCGCGAAGGCAGCGCCGTGAGCAGGTTCCACTCGAAGGCGCCGAGGGCGACGCCGAGCGCGGCGAAGACGCCGGCGACGCCGAGCAGCACGGCATAGACCGGCAGGCCCGTGCCGATCATGAGCACGATCACGACGGCGAACATGACGAGGCCGAGGCCGCTCATCGAATGGCGTCGCCTTCCGTGGGGTCCGTGTCGGGACGCGGCCCGGTCGCCGGCTCGCCGCCGAGATCGACGATCGCCTGCAGCGCCATCATCAGGGCGAGCAGCCAGGCGCTGGCGCGGATCACGAAGTAGAGCGGATTGAAGGTGTCGGGAAAGGCTTCGAGGCCGATCACCGACTGCCAGGTCGGAACGGCGCCGGTGACGAGCACGAAGATCGCCCACGGCAACACGCAGATCGATTCGCCGAAGCGGGCGATGCGCTGCCGCCAGTGCAGCGGATAGCGTGCGACGAAGAGGCCGGCAGCCATGTGCGCGCGTTGCCGGGTCGCCTCGCGCAAGGCCAGCGCGACGTAGAGCGCGAACACCCATTGCGCGATGTCGTTGGCCTGCCGCGACCAGGCGCCGACGGCGTCGCGGAGCGGCCATTGTGCGAAGAGCAGCAGCGCCAGCGGCAGCACCAGCCAGGCGCCGACGCCGGTCGCGGCATCGAGGCCGGCCGACAGCGCGACGACGAATGGGCGCGAGCGGAGACCGGCGAGCATCGTCCCTAGAATCGCACGCGATGCGCCCCCAGACCATTGCGGCAGACCCGAGCGCATCGGACGAAGCCGATGCACGCTGGGCCGATGACCCGGCGCTGCCGGGCCCGGACGCATCGACCCCGCCCACCGATGCCGCCACGGCGGCGCCGCCATGGACAGGCATCGCGTTGGCCGCGGCCGGCTCGATCGCCTTTTCGGGCAAGGCGATCATCGTCAAGCTGGCCTACCGCTACGGCGTCGATGCTGTCACCCTCATCGCCTACCGGATGCTGTTCGCGCTGCCGCTGTTCGCGCTGCTCGCCTGGTGGGCCGGCCGCGGCAAGCCGGCGCTGACGCGGCGCGACTGGCTCGTCGTCACCGGGCTGGGCTTTTGCGGCTATTACCTGGCGAGCTTTCTCGACTTCGCCGGGCTGACCTACATCACGGCCAGCTTCGAGCGCCTCATCCTCTACCTCAACCCGACGCTCGTGCTGGCGATGGGCGTCGTCATCTTCGAGCGAGCGGTGAACGTGCGCCAGATGATCGCGCTCGCCGTCAGCTACAGCGGCGTGCTGCTCGTGTTCGGTCACGAGGTCACCTTCCAGGGCTCGCACGCCGCGCTCGGTGCCGGACTCGTCTTCGCCAGCGCCATCAGCTACGCGGTCTACCTGGTCGCCAGCGGCGAGGAAGTGCGCCGCCTCGGCGCCCTTCGCCTCACCGGCCTGGCGACCGGCGTCGCATGTCTCTTCTGCATCGCCCAGTTCCTGGTGCTGCGGCCGCTCTCGGCGCTGGCGGTGGCGCCGCAGGTGATCTGGCTGTCGGTCCTCAACGCGACGCTCTGCACCTTCGCCCCGGTGCTCATGGTGATGATGGCGATCGAGCGCATCGGCGCCAGCGTCGTCGCGCAGACCGGCATGATCGGGCCGCTCTCGACGATCCTGATGGGCGTCGTCATCCTCGGCGAGCCGTTCACCGGCTGGATCGTCGCCGGCACTGTGCTCGTGCTTTCGGGCATCTGGCTTTTGACGAAGTGGAGGTAGGAAATGGACCTGGGCATCGAAGGCAAATGGGCGCTCGTCTGCGCCGCGAGCAAGGGGCTCGGCAAGGGCTGCGCGACGGCACTGGTGAAGGAAGGCGTCAACGTCGTCATCACGGCGCGCGGCGCCGACATGCTCGAAGCGACCGCGGCCGAGTTGCGCAAGCTCGGCCGCGGCGAGGTGCGCAGCGTCGCCGGCGACATCACGACGGCGGCCGGCCGCGTCGCCGCGCTCGCCGCCTGTCCGCAGGTCGACATCCTCGTCAACAACGCCGGCGGCCCGCCGCCCGGCGACTTTCGCCAGTGGGACCGCGATGCCTGGATCAAGGCCGTCGACGCCAACATGCTGACGCCGATCGAGCTGATCAAGGCGACCGTCGATGCCATGGCCGAGCGCGGCTATGGCCGCATCGTCAACATCACCTCGAGCTCGGTGAAGGCGCCGATCGACGTGCTGGGCCTGTCGAACGGGGCGCGCAGCGGCCTCACCGGCTTCATCGCCGGCCTGGCGCGCACCGGCATCGCGGCGCGCGGCGTCACCATCAACGGCCTGCTGCCGGGCGTGTTCGACACCGACCGCATCCGTACCGTGTCGGCGGCCACGGCGGCGCGCGAGGGCAAGACCCTGGAGCAGGTCGCCGAGGCGCGGCAGCGCGGAATTCCGGCCAGGCGCTACGGCACGCCCGAGGAGTTCGGCTCGATCTGCGCCTTTCTCTGCAGCGTGCATGCTGCTTACATCACGGGGCAGAACGTGCTCGCCGATGGCGGTGCCTATCCGGGCACCTACTGAACCTGTCACCCTGAGCGCAGCGAAGGGTCTCGTGGTGGCGCGAGATCCTTCGCTCTGCTCAGGATGACAACAACGGCATGTCGGCGCCGCAGTTCCAGCATTGCTCGAACGGCCCGTCGATCACTTCGTGGCACTTCGGGCAGGCCCAGTGCCGGTGCTGCGGATGGCGAAGCTCGTGCAGCAAGACCCGCGCGCGCTCGAGTTCCGAGTCTTCGTTGATCCAGACCTCGGGCAGCGCCTGATCGGGAGGCAACTCGCCGGCGATGCTGCTCGCGTACTTGCGCT
>JANXWR010000514.1 GCA_025351025.1 Burkholderiales bacterium
GGCGTCTGGGAGTTCCAGGCGCCCGAGGTCGTTCTCCGCCAGGCCGGCCCGTCGCGCGCCACCGACCTGCATTCGCTGGCGGTGATGCTGTTCCGGCTGCTGCACATCGGTCATCCGCTGGTCGGGCGCTGCGAGCTCGCGCATCACAACCTGACCGACCAGTCGGTGCTGCGCCGCATCTTCGGCACCGAGGCGCGCTTCGTGTTCGACCCGCTCGACGATTCGAACCGGCCGCTGCCGGACCGCCACGGCCCGGTGCTCGGGCACTGGGCGATCTACCCGCAGACGCTGCGCGCGCTGTTCGTGCGCGCCTTCACCGAAGGGCTCTACGACCCGGCGCACGGCCGCGTCCAGGAGACCGAATGGCGGCGCGCCATGCAGCAGCTGCACGACGCGGTGCAGACCTGCCCCGCCTGCGGCGCGCAGAACTTCTACGACCCGCAGCGGCTCGCCGAACGGCGCGCCACCCATCCCTGCTGGGGTTGCGGCGCGGCGCTGCTGTCGGCGCCGCCGCGCTTCGGACTGCGCCGTGCGCAGGCGCGGCCGGGCGACGCGCCGGGCAGCGTCGTCGTGCTCGAGCCCGGCGCGCGGCTGACCGGTGGCCACCTGGGCGAGGCCGATGCTACGGCGCTGGTGGCCGAGGTCGCCGGAACGCCGCGCGGGCTGCGCAACCTCGGCCTGCGGCCCTGGTCGGCGCTGCGGCCGAACCATGCGGCAGCGCCGGTCGCCCCCGGCGAGACGATCGCGATCGAGGCCGGGGTGCGCATCGACTTCGGCCGGATGGTCGGCGAGGTCAAGGCCTAAGCGTGCTGTCCTGCACACCCGCCCGCGAACAAATGCGCGGGCGTCGGTAAGGTCGGTCCCCGCTCCGCGTCCCTGCCCGGCATCGGCTACCCAGCCCCTGCATTTTCGGAGCGACGCCATGTCCCAGAACCCCGCCCCGGCGGCGACCACCAGCGGCACCCTGTACGACGCCAACATCGGCACGGCCCTCCGCGCGCTGGTCGACCGCTACGGTGTCTCGCTGATCGGCGAGTCCGGCCGGCTGCGCGGCCTGTTGCAGGACGAATGCCCGCAGGCCAAGCGCGAGATCTCGGTGCTGCTGCAGGCGCTCGAGGACCGGGTTCCGCAGGACTTGATGCGGGTCCATTCGGGCGAGCCGATCGGTAGCCTCTCGCCGCGCCTCGCAAAACGGCTGAGCGACGAGAAGGCGATGTCGCCGCAGGCATCGCGCTGGGCGGTCGCGACCTGGGCCCAGGGGCTTGGCCTCGAGGCCGCGCTCGGTCTCGGCCCGGACTTCGTCGGCACAAGCGACGAGCCGGCCCACTCCGCGCCGCCGGCGGGCGTCGGCCCGATCGCCGCGAACGAAGTGTTTCACGATACGGCGCCCCACGTGCAAGTACATGCGCTGCCGCCGCGACGCGTTCCGTGGTGGGCGGTAGGCGCTGCTGTCCTGGTGCTTGCGATCGTCGCCTGGTTCGGATTCCTGCAGCCGCGCCTCGACATCAAGGCCGTCGAGATGCAGGGCCCGTTCGTCGGCGACGGCAAGCCGCACGCGGTGCGGCTGCAGATCGATGCGCGCAACAGCACGCTGCGCGAGGTCGAGATGCGCTTCGTCCGTGGCGACGGCAACTGGAACGCGCAGCCAACCAGCTACCCGGTCGCCGCGACGGCGGGCCAAGTCGACGCCGGCACGCTCGCGGTCCAGACCGCCAAACCGATCAACGCGACCTTCGCCTACACGCTGGTCGGCGCCGACGGCAAGCGCAGCGCGCCGTTCGAGCGCACGTTCGAGATCGTGCCGCCGCTCGTCATCACCGGGGTCGACGTGCCTCGCCCCATCAAGGTCGGGCAGAACTTCGCGGTCGCGATCAAGTACCAGCGCAGCGGCGCCGACGTGGTGCGCGTCGAACGCCATGTCGTCAACAGCAGCACGCCGTGGGCCCAGGCCGACGCGGTGCAGCAGCTCGCGGCGCCCGACGCGAGCGGCAACGTGTCGTACAGCTTCGACGCGGCGACCAAGCCGATGCGCAGCACGGTCGAGTTCGTGCTCGTCGACGCCCAGGGCGTGCGCAGCGAGCCGCAGCGGGTCGCGCTGAACGTCGGCACGGTCGAGCCGACCGGCACCGGTCCGGGCACGATCGTCGCGATCCACGAGGTCCAGACGGCCGGCCAGCCGACCGGAATCGGCGCGGTGATCGGCGGCGTGGTCGGCGCCGTGATCGGCAACACCTTCGGCCGCGGCCGGGGCCGTGTCGGAACGACGGTGGTGGGTGCGGCCGGCGGCGCCTACGCGGGGCACGAGGTCGAAGGCGACGTGCGCAGCGCATCGACCTGGAACGTGACGGTGCGCTTCGACGATGGCAGCACGCGCACCTTCACGCAGACGACCGCGCCGCGGGCCCGCCAGGGCGATCGGCTGACGGTCGCGGCCGGGACCAGCGCGGCCTTCTAGCAGGGTCGACCGGCAGCTGACGGAAGGGCGAGCCCGACGAGGTCCATCCCTTAGAGTCAGAGTCCTGGCCTGGCCCTGGGACTATGAAGCGCGACTTCACTTCCGCGAACGCGAGCGGTACTTCGCCCGAGCACATCATGCTGACGCTCGCTACCGTGGAAGGGAGCGAGGCGTTTCGCTCGTCGCCGCGGCATCGCGCGCTGCTGCGCTACCTGGTCGAAAGCTCGGTCGCGGGCGATCTTGTCGCGCTCAAGGAAACAGTCATCGCGGTCGCCGTCTTCGGGCGACCGGTGGCCCGCTTCGATCCCAAGCTGGACAGCATCGTCCGCGTCGAAGCGCGCCGCCTGCGCGCTCGTCTCGAGGCTTACTACGCCGACGCCGGGCGGGATGCGCCGCTGCGCATCGGACTGCCGGTGGGCAGCTACGTTCCCGTCGTCGCCATGCGCCCCCGCGAGGAACCCGAATCCGAGGCGATGCAGAAGGCGCAGGATCTGGTCGAGCGGGGCCAGCACTTTCTTCGACAGGCGCTCTCGAAGCAATCGCTCGAGACCGCCCTGGCGCGCTTCGACGAGGCGATGCGGCTGGCACCGACGCTCGCCGCGGCCTACGTCGGCGCCGGCCGCGCCCACCTCAACCTCGCGACCGGCTGGCATCACGAGCCGAAGGTCGCCGCCGACCATGCCGCCGAGGCGCTTCGGCGGGGCTTGACCTTCGACCCGCGCAACGCCGTCGCCCATGCGCTGCTCGGCGCCATCCAGAACCAGTTCGAGCGCGACTGGCGCGCGGCACGGCGCAGCTTCGAGCGGGCCATCGGCCTGGAGCCGCAACAGGCCTTCGTGCATTCGGCCTACGGGGCGCACTTGTGCATGCGCGAGGAGCTGGCGCAGGCCGATCTCGAGCTCGCCCTGGCCAGGAAGCTCGATCCGCAGTACGTGAACACGCGCGCCCACATCATCAACCTGCGCATTGCGCAGGGGCGGACGGACGAGGCGGGGCTCGAGATCGAGTCGATGCGCGACCTTGCGCCGAACAGCCTGGCCGCCAACGGCCTGGCCGGCGTGTTGGCGATGGCGCGCGGCGATGCGGATGCCGCCGTGGCCATCTACACGGCGTTGTGCGAGGCGGTGCCCGAAAGCCCGGGCTGCTTCGCCAGCCTGGCCGGCGCCCAGGCGGCGCAGGGCCGGCCGGATCTTGCCCGGGACACGCTGGCCGACATGCATGCGCGTTTCGCCGACCGCATTATTTCGCCGTATGTCCTCGCCGTCGTCTCCACCCGCTGCGGTCGCCATGACGATGCCTTCGCCTTGCTCGAGCGTGCCGATCTGGAGCGCGACCCCAATGCGCTGCAGATTCCATCGGACCTGAGCTTCAGGCCCTTGGCCGGAGACTCGCGCTGGCCGGCCCTGGTCGCCCGAGTCCGCGCGCGGCCGACGCGGCAGCGCGACCGCATCGACGCCATCGCGGCATCCTGAGGCGCAGGCCGCCGAACCAGCGGCTGGTGCGCATCAAGGCGCGGGCGGCTCCCAGCCGCAGATCTCGGCGGCCCGCGTAAGGACCCAGTCGGCCTCGGCCTCTTGCTCGTGGAGCAGGTCGATGAGCAGGCTGGCCTTTACGGAACGCAGGACGTCACGCTGGGCGGAGGCATCGTCGTCGGGCACGCTCGCCAGCACCTCGGCGATCTGCTGCGCCAGCAGCTCGGCGGCCTCGTAGCGCGACTCCATCTCCTTGCGCTCGAGCAGGGAGCGGCCATGGCGCACGTGCAGTGCCAGGAACGAATCAGGCACGAGCGTCTGGTTGTGGTCGTACATCGGGTGCTGCGCCGTACCGGTGTAGCGGCCGGGCAATACTGGGCTGGTGATCCTGGCCTGGATGTTCGCCTACTTCGCCACCGGCGCCCTGGTGGGCTTTCTCGCCGGGCTGCTCGGCATATGCGGCGGCATGACGCCATCGCGGCACCCTGAGGCCCACGCCGAACCTCTATCCGATCGCCTTGGCCGCGGTCGTCAATCCGGCGACGAGCAGCCCCTTCAGGTCGGTCTTGACGTTGAACGGGTTCTGGTCCACGTGGGCCACGAGCTGTCCGCTTTTCACGTAGGCGATGTACTCGGTGAGGATCGCCTTCGCGCTTTTCAGCTCGGCCTTGCGGGCGTTCTCGTCGGCCGCATGGGCGGCACTGGCCAGCGAATCGGCGAGTCGGTGGTCGACGGTGTCGAGCACCTCGTCGAGCTTGACCAGTCCTTTCTCGATCTCCTGCCGGAGCTCGGGATGCGCATCGGCGCAGTGCGACTTGACGGCCGCCTTGAGCGCAGCGATGCGCTCGTTAGCGTGGCCGTGCGTGCGCCGCCAGGTCTCGGAAGCCTGGAAGAGCTTTTCGTGCTTCGCCGGTGCGGGCGTCGCGCCGCCCAGACCGGGTGGCGGTGAAAGCTTGAGTGCCTGCAACAGACCCATGGCTCGATTCCTCTAGAACATGAGCTTCACGCCGAACATGGCCACCGGCGGCGAGGCCTTGCCACCCGCCGGCCAGTCGCCCTGGATGCTGAAGCCGAAGCTCGCCTGGATCTCGGACTTCTTCTTCAGTGTCTTCGCCTTCTTCGCCGAGTCGTTAACCGGCTTCATCACTTCCTGCAGCTTGTCGTTGAGCGCCTTCGCGTCGGCGATGCTGCGGATGCCCTTGTCGCCGGCGAGCCTGTAGAGCTCCTTGATCTGCGTGTCGGCGTCCTTGAACAGGTCCTGCAGGCTACCGGTTTCGACCGGCTCGCCCATCGAGAAGGCGACCTCAAACTTGTAGCCCTTGTTCGAGACGTTGGCGGTGAACGACAGCTTGTCGCCGTCGCCCGTGAAGGTACGCCCGTCCTTCAGCGCGATGTCGATCTGCGCCGTGCCCGTGACCTGGCCCTTGTCGGAAACGCCGACCCCGCCCTTGGCCGTGGTCTTGCCCTTGGTGTAGGCGACCTCTATGCTGGCGCGCATGTCCTTCAGCGTCTTTTCGAGCTCGAGGGCGAGCTTCAGGTCCTTGGTCTTCTGCACGACCTTGAGCTTGGCGCTGAGCTCTTCGGCCTTCTTCGCGATCTCGGCAGTGATCTCGGTGTTGCCCTCGTTCATTGCCACCGCGATGGCGGCCTTGGTCTCCTCGAGCGACTTCTCGAAGTTGGCGGTGACGACGACGCCGCTCTTGACCGCGGTGAGCTCGAGCTTGGCCGAGACCTTGTCGGCGGCGGCCGTCACCTCGAACACCGCCTCGACGGTCGGGCTGGAGTAGTAGGCGTTCAGCTTGCCCTGCATCTCCTTCAGGTCGACCTCGACGTCGATGCCCGCTTTGACGCTGTCCTTGTCCTTGGCGTCCTTCTTCAAGTAGGCGACGCTCGCCGTGATCTTGTCCTGGGTGGCCTTGGCCGTGACCTTGACCTGCTCCTGCAGCTTCTTCCAGGCGAGGTTGAACTCGGCCTCGCGCTTGTCGAAGTCGGCCGACAGGTCGGCCGCGATCACCGTGCCGTCCTTCTTCTTCTGCTCCAGCTCGAGCTTGGCCTTGTCGCGGTTCGCCTTGAGCTTGAGAACGGTGGTCGCTTCGTCGTCGATCTTCTTCCACTCGCCTCGCAGCTGGGGATCGAATTCCTTCCAGCCGTCGTTCTTCACCTCGATCGTGAAGTCGTCGTTCTTCAGCACCACCGAGCTGCCGCCCTTGTCGGCCTTGGCATCGACCTCGCCGCCGGGCACCTGCACGGCCAGCGCGGCGCCTTCGACGGAGAGCTGCACGACGCCGTCGTTGCTGATCTTGACGCTGACGCCGGACGGCAGCTCCGACATGTAGGCGGCGAGCAGGCGGTCGGTGTTCAGTGACTTGAGGTCCTTGCCCGACGCCAGGCCCCAGCCGATGTCTGCGTTGCGCGACTTGACCGTCGCCTCGACGACATCCATCAGCGCCTTCGACGATGGCAGCTTGCCCTTCAGGTCCGGCACCTTGATCGAGGTGTCCTTGACCCATTTCGAGAGCCCCGCGACTTCGGGGAAGCGCTTGCGCACCTCCGACATGAGCGTGGCGTAGCTCGCCTTCTGCATCTGCGCGTCGGGTATGGCGGCGACGAAGGCCTTGACGTCGGCGAGCGCCTTGTTCATCACCGCCAGCTTCTCTTCCGCCTCTTTCTTCTCCTTGGCCGCCTGCTCTTCGACGCTCTTCATGATCGCCGGGTCGAGCGGCCGGCCGACCAGGTTCAGGTTCAGGTCGGGCGGCTTGGTGATCCGTATCGGCGCGTCGTACTCTTCGGCGGCGGGCCCAGCGTTGGCCGATGCGCCGGGGGCGCCTGGAGCCCCGGGCGCACCGGCCGTCGCCGGCGCGGTGCCGACCGCCGTGTCGACGCCCAGTCCTTCGAGCCATTTGCGTTGAGCTTCCGTGATGGTGGCCATGTCGGTCGCGAGCTTACCCAGCGGTGGAACGGAACGAAGAATACGTGTTGCCGGGCCGATAGCCCATCCGCTCGTGGAGGGGCTTGCCCATCGTCGCTGTTGCCTACGACTCCGCCGGCTCGATCGGCACGCGGCGCTCGCGCACTGTGAGCCAGGCGCCGGCAGCGCCGCAGACGGCGATGAGGCCGATGCCGAACAGCGACCCCGTGTCGGGCACGTGCGAGAACACGAGCCAGCCGCCGAGCATGGCGAAGGCGATCTGCGCGTAGAGATAGGGCGTGAGCGTCGACGCGGGCGCGCGCTGGAAGGCGAGGATGAGAAAGAAGTGCCCGACCGTGCCCATGAAGCCCATCACGCACAGCAGCAGCCACCAATGCCATCCATCCAACGCGGTCCAGACGAAGGGCAGCGCGACGGTGGCGATCAGCGTGCCGACCCAGCCGGTGTAGAAGTGCATGGTCAGCGGCTTCTCGGTGCGCGCCAGCCGGCTGGTCAGCACCTGGAACCAGGCGTTGGTGACGACGAGCCCGAGCGGCAGCAGGATCGCCCAGCTGAAGACGGTGCCGCCCGGCCGCAGGATGACGAGCGTGCCGGCGAAGCCGCCGGCCACCAGCACCCAGCGCAAGGGCGAGACCTCTTCCTTCAGCGTCGTGGCGGCGAGCAGGGTGACGACGAGCGGGGCGATCAGCACTACCGCCGTGAACTCGGCCAGGGGCATGTAGCGCAGGCTCAGAAAGGCGAGCACGCTCGAGGTCAGCAGCAGCGCGCCGCGCAGCAGCTGGTAGCGCGGGTGCTCGGTCCGGAGCAGTGCGGTGCCGTAGCGCGGCAGCAGCACCATCGTCGTCGCCACGGCCTGAAAGGCGTAGCGAAACCAGACGCCCATGAGGATCGGCACGCCGGCCGTTGAGAGCTTGGTCGTCGTGTCGAGGGTCGCGAAGCAGGCGACGGCCAGAATGACGAGGCCGATGCCGGCCAGGATGCGCTCGGACTCGCGGTCGCGGGTGCGCCTGGCCGGCCGGGCCGCGGCGGCGAGCGGCAGTTCGTTGTCGGTCGTGCTTTCCAGTCGGGCCTCGTCGCGTCGGCGGGCGCCATCGCGCCCTGCCCGCGAGTGTGCCGGAGACGACGGCGACGTCGCCTTCGCGTGCCGTACAGTGGGCCGCCGGTCACCCGCCGGCGGCGGATCACTCTGCAACAGCTCCGAAGCGACACCATGGACGATCGCCCTCCGAATCGCGGCCCCGAAGCGTCCGCGAGGTTGACGCTGCGGCCGCCGACGTCGGCGCTGGCAAGAGCCTGCGCGCTCGCCGCGCTCGGCCTGGCGGCTTCGGCCGCGGTGCACGCGAACTGCCAGGTTCAAACGCTCGAGCTGCCGGTGAAGATGGTCGGCTCGCGCGCCGTCGCGACAGTGGGAATCAACGGCGCGCCGGTGCCGCTGACCGTGGACAGCGGCGCCTTCTACAGCATGCTGACCGACGCCGCGGCGGCGCAGCTCGGGCTGCGCCAGCGTTGGCTCAATGGCGTGCGCATCGAGGGTCTCACGGGCCGGATCGAAGCGCAGTTGACGACCGTCGACAAGCTGCAATTGCTCGGCGGCGACATACCCGACGTGCACTTCATCGTCGGCGGCAACGAGCCCGGCGCCGGCACGATGGGCTTGATGGGACGCAACCTCCTCTCGTTCGCCGATACCGAGTACGACCTGGCGCACGGCGCCATCCGCTTCATGCTGGCCAACGACGACTGCACGCGCAGCAGCATGGCCTACTGGGCGGGCAGCACGCCGGTCACCGAGATCGAGCTGCTGGGCGACTACTCCGGGCGGGGCAAGACCCCGTCGATCCGTGGCCGCGTCAAGCTCGAAGGCAAGGAGCTCATTGCCCTGTTCGACACCGGGGCGACAACCATCGTCACGGCACAGGCCGCCAAGAGCGCCGGCGTCGCCGAAGCCGACATGAAGCCGAGCGGAACGATGTACGGCGCGGGCCGCGGCAGTGCAAGAACCTGGACCGCCCGCTTCCAGAAGTTCGAGATCGGCGGCGAGGCGGTCCTGAACAACGACCTGCAGGTCGGCGACTACGACCCGATCGACAAGGCCGACATGCTGCTCGGCATCGACTTCTTCCTCTCGCACCGCATCTACGTCTCGAAGCAGCAGCGCAAGATGTTCCTCACCTACAACGGCGGCGACGTGTTCGCCCGCAATCGCAGTGAGACCGCGAGCGCGCAGGCCTTCGACGCCGATCTGGCCGCCAGCGGTGCGGCGGCCGCCGCAACCGCCGATCAGTTTGTGCGCCGCGGCGCCGCTTCGGCGTCCCGCCGCGAGTACGAGAGCGCGCTCGCCGACCTGAACCGCGCCGTCGAGCTCGAGCCCGCGAACGCCGCTTTCCTGGCGCAGCGCGGCGCGCTCCACGCAAACCTCAAGCGCTTCGACAAGGCGACCGAAGACTTCGACAAATCACTCGAGCTCGACCCGGCGTTGACCGACGCCAGATTCCAGCGCGCGTTGTTGCGCCTTCGCGTGAAGAACGGCGAAGGCGCACTGTCCGACCTCGATGCGCTCGACAAGGCGCTGGCCCCGCAAGCGCAGATGCGCCTGGCGATGTCGCGTGTCTATCAAAGCTTCGAGCGTCCGACGCAAGCGCTCGGCCAGTTGAACCAGTGGCTGCCCGCGCATCCGAACGAGGTGCGGCGCGACGTGGCGCTGAACGAGCGCTGCTGGATCCGTGCGACGCTCGGCGTCGAGCTCGAGAAGGCGCTCGACGATTGCGGCGACGCCATCGGCAGCGATCGCAAGAACCCCAACTACCTCGACAGCCGGGGCTGGGTCTATCTGCGCCTGGGCGAAAACAAGAAGGCACTGTCCGACTTCGATCGCAGCATCGAGATCCGGCCGGAGTCCGCGTGGGCGCTCTACGGGCGCGCACTGGCAAAGGCGCGGCTGGGCCAGGCCGCGCAGAGCGAGGCTGACCTCGCCGCGGCGCGCAAGGTGCTGGCCGACATCGATCGGCAGGTGGCGCACGTGGGACTGCCGACGATGGAAGGCGCGGCCAAGCCGTGATCGCATCGGCGACACCGAACCTGTCCCAGGCTTTCTCGTGATCGTCCATCTCGTCGACGGCACCTACGAGCTGTTTCGCCACTTCTACGGACAGCGCCGCTTCAACAAGGGCAAGGACAAGCCGCTCGGCGCGGTGGTCGGCGTGTTGCAGTCGGTGCTCGAGATGGTCGAGCAAGGCGAACGCCACGTCGGCGTGGCCACCGATCACGTCGTCGAGTCGTTCCGGAACGGTCTCTGGCCCGGCTACAAGACCTCGGCCAGCATCGAGCCGGCGCTGTTCGCGCAGTTTCATCCGCTCGAAGACGCGCTCGCCGCGATGGGCATCGCCGTCTGGCCGATGGTCGAGCTGGAGGCCGACGACGCGCTCGCCTCGGCGGCGCGCATCGCCGCCGCCGACAAGGCCGTCGACAAGGTCTGCATCTAGACGCCCGACAAGGACCTCGCGCAGTGTGTCGAGGGCGAGCGCGTCGTGCAGGTCGACCGCCGCGCCAAGACGATCCGCGACGCCGCCGGCGTGCGTGCCAAGTTCGGCGTCGAGCCGAGGCTCATGCCCGACTGGCTCGCCCTCGTCGGCGACGCGGCCGACGGCTATCCCGGCATCGAAGGCATCGGCAAGGTTGGCGCGGCCCGCCTGTTGAACCGTCACGGGCCGATCGAGTCGTTCCCGCCCGATCTGCTCGGCGCCCGGCTCGCCGACGCCTTGCTCTTCAATCGCCTGGCGACGTTGCGCACCGATGCCCGGCTGTTTCGCCGCGTCGACGCGCTGCGCTGGCGCGGCCCGAACGAATCGTTCGCCGCCTGGACGGCACGCGCGGGCGCGCCGCGCCTGCTCGAGCGCTGCCTGGCGGCCGCCGCGGCGGCATCGGCTTAGAGCCCGGCCACCGCTCGACGCCGACGCACGTAACGGCTCCGTAACGGCGCGGCGATACGGTCACACCTGCCGATCGACGCACTCGCCGTTTGACCGGCAGCCCGCTATCGTCGCCGACACCTTCCGGATTCACAAAGGGAGAAAGCAATAAAGCAATGGACAGCCGATTCGATCTGATTTTCCAGGGCCTCATCATCTCGGTGCTGCGTGACCTGGGGCAGCGCGATCCCCAGGCAAGGCAGCAGGCGACGGAGCTCGCGCGCGCCGTGTTGAAGCAATTGAACGGTGCCTAGACCCGATCGACGCGGCAGGTTCCCGAAAGTCCGGTGCCGGCGGTCGCCGTCGGATCAGCGGTCGCTGCGGGTCGATGAAATCGCTATGTCGGCGCGATCCCAACGACGAGGAGATCGCGCGTGATCCGAATCCTGCACGACGCCGCCGACACCGCCCTTTCGACCGCCCGCGGCGATGGCGAAGCCCTCTGGGTCGACCGCGACGACGTCGAGCGCGCGACCGGCTGAGCGTGGAAGCCTGAGGGCCTCTGTCGCAACGACGCCTGCATGCCGCTGCCGCGCGAGGCAGAGGGCATCACGCAGAGGAACGTCATCGACGCGTGGACGGCGGCGGGCGGTGTCGCGCGTGAATGCGACTTCACGCTGGCCCCGCGTGTACTCGGCGGACGATGCGTTCGTGACCGGGACGCTGGGGGCGTGACGCCGTGACGAAAGTGGATCGGCGGGTGATTGGCGACGGGCGGCCCGGGGCGAAGACGATACGAGCGGGCGATCTGTACACGCAACGGGTGAGCGCAACGATTCAGGTTTGACCGGCTGCATGCAACGCGAAATGTCCCCAGGATTCAAGTCCCGTCCACTGTCCATCGTCGCCGCGGCCATGCTGGTCGGCTGCGCGAATGCGCCTCATCCTCTCAGGCTATCACTGGGCCAGGCCGGCCTTCCTTCGCAGCGTCACGTCGCCAGTACTCCGTAATCGTGTACGTACTGACCCGGTCTGAACGATCCGATCCGTTGCGTCATGACATTGCCGGGCCAGACATAGTCGACCGTCAAGGCCGCAGGCCGATAAACCGCGCTGTAGACGGTGGGCGACGACGCATCGCGCGAATAGATCGGTGCGCTGAGGAAGGTCTCGGTCAACTTCGCGAGCGTGGCGCCCGAGCCCTCGAGCGCGCGAAGCGCTGCCTGCTCACGCACCATCGAGCTGGCCACGTTTTTCGACACACCGATCGAGACACTCGAGTCTTGACGATTGGCGCAAACCGGCGTGCGCGACACGGAGGGGGCACGTTCGGGGCTCAGGAAGACAGTCGCATAGGCACCCGTCTGGTCCAGGACGGTGACGTTTTGCGAAAGCGCTATTGGAATTCGGCACAGGGCGGCGACTGCCTCGGAGACCTGGCTACAAGTCTCGAGGATGTAGCGAACGACAAGAATGATCGAGAAGCCGAGACCTTGAGTGGGACTGCCGCCGAAGGTCACGCTTGCAACCAGCCCGTCGGCGTTCATGCCATCGAGACATCCACCCCATGGGCGTTGGCCCTTGGAAATCACTTCGCGGCCGAACCAGCACGTCGACTCGAAGTGATCGGACACGACGTCGAGCGGATAGTCGTAGTTGCGCACAAGCGCCGGGCCGTCGGCGCCTAGCCAGACCGCCTGCGTGCATCCGTGCGGAAGCGGCGGTGGCCTGAACTGACTGAGTATCTGAGGTGCAAGATCGTCTTCGCCGACGAGGCCGCACACCCGCTCGTACGGGACGAGCAGTTCCGGCATGTGGCGTTGGAGCTGTGCTCTGCACTCGGCTGCCGTCGGCGGCGCCCCTCGTCCGGTGCCCCGGTACCAGGCTTCGGCCTCGGCGCGGCCTGCAACGAAGCGCTCCCTCCAAGCGTTGCCTGGCGTGTCCTCGCGTATCGCGACGAACCGCTTTTGCATGTCTGGATCCTAACCAGGTGTCTCTGCAGGGCGGGCGCGACGTCGCAATAGTCCCCACCTCCCACGCATGAGCGGGAGCGGCGACGAATAACGCCGGATTTCCGCGGGTCTTCAAGGCTTCGTCAGGGCTTCCTTGGCGAGGGCCAGCTCCATCACTTCCTTCTTGTCGACAGGGAGCTGCGCATACACCATAACCTTGAACGATCAGCAGGGATTGGGCGCAAGCAGCGGCACAGTCACGCGTCGCAGCAGCACCGGTCCAACAACCGGCAGCCCCTGGACGTCGTGCAGTTCGATGGTCAGCGCGCCGCCGCCCGCCGCCGGCACGGCGGACAGGGCGGCGAGCACGTCGAGGCCGTTGTTGTCGATCTCGTAGCTGCCGAAGAAACCCTGTACCCCGCCGGCGGCCGTGCCGAACTCGCCGCTGAAGTGCAGCTTCAGGCACGAGTCGTCGAGCCGCGCGAGGTTGCCGTTCAGCTCGAGCACGACCTGCCCGGCGGCGTCGGCGAACTGGACCGGGAGCGTGCCGGTGGACGGCGGCGGCCCGGCCGGCGCCGACGGGCAAGCCAGCGCGCCGGCCACGACGCCGCCGCACACGGGCGCCGCGCTCGCGCCGAATGCGGCGAAGGCCGCATCGCCGGTGCCGGTGCCTCCCAGGCCAGGACCGCAAGCGGCGAAGAGAAGTGCCGCGAGCATCCACACGCTGGCCAGGCAGACTCGCCGAAGTTTGGATCTCACGGTTCAACTCCTTCGGTGCTGTAGAAGTAGACGCCGAACCGCACCCGGTGGCCGGTGCCCGGCGCCTTCGCGTCGGCGCCGTCGGCATCGCTGCAGGCCTGCGCCTCGGCCAGCACCGGCGGCAGGGCTCGTCTCCAGGCCTGCTTCGCGGCGTGCTGCAGGCGTTGCACCGACGCGGGCGTGATGCGGTCGAGATACATCGCCTGCTCGAGAAAGTTGGCCTCGCCCTGGAGGTTCGCCGAGGCGGCGTGGGCGTGATCGGCCAGGTTGGCGGCGAACAGCTCGGACATCTCGGCAAAGCCCTGGCGCGGCGCGAACCCGCTTGCCGACAGCGCGATGCCTTCGTCGCCTTCGGTCACGGCGCCCAGGCGCAGCAGCTCGTCGAGCATGGCGCGGCCGCGAACGTCGCTGCTCACGCTCGCGACCATGGCGTCGAACTCGGCGCGCTCCAGGGCGCGCGGGCGGCGCTGGCGATCCTGGTACGCGGCGTCACCGAGCCAGCGCGCGACCACCTCGCCGACCAGCGACAGCGGCGCGCCGTTCCTGCGCGTCGCGCGTGCGCTGCGCTGCGGTGCACGCGTGAGGTTGCGCACGTCGCGTCGGTGCACGCCCGAGAGCAGCGACACCGCGCTGTCGGTCTGCGCCATGCCGCGCGCGCTCAGCTCGTCGGTGGCGGCGTCGAGGAAGACGCGCTTGAGCGCGGCGGCGAAGGCCGGATACGTGACGCCATGGCGCACCAGCAGCCGGACCAGCGGCCGCATCACGCGCAGGACGCTGGCTTCGACGATCGAGTGACGGCTGGTCACAGCTTGGTTGTGCGGGAGGCTTGACGCGGCTGGAGTTTGTGGGATATTGTCCCACACACAAACCGGACGGGCAAGGAGGCAGCATGTCGATCGACCACAAAACCGACAGAAGGCAGCGCGGTGCGACGTTGTCGCTGCTCGCGCTTGTGGCGCTCCTGGTGACGTCGTGCGGCGGCGGCTCGTCGTCCGGTACGGCGCCGGCGGCGACCAAAGAAACCGGGCTGGCCGCGTCGCGTCCGGGCGAATTGCTCGCCTACGTGAAGTCGCTGCTGCTCGCGCGCGACGCGCAGCGCCAAGCCTCCCCGGGCGCCTCGCTCGACGGCCCGCCCGTGCCGGGCACGTCGCTGGCGCTCAGCCCGGCCGGCACGGCCGTCTCGTATTCGAACACCACGGTCCAGGAGACCGACGTCGACGAGGAAGACCTGCTCAAGACCGATGGCAGGTCCGTCTACGCGCTCGACACCGCTTCGCTCACCCTCGGCGGACGAATGCAGCAGCAGCTGCGCGTCTATCGCCGCGACGCCAACGGCGGGATCGATCCCGCGCAGGTGCTGCCGCTGCCCGTCGACGCCACCGGCTATCCGCAGCCGCGCGGCCTGCTCCTGGCGGCGACGGCGCAGCGCGCGGTGGCGCTGAGCCAATCTTTCCTGCCGATCGCCGATCCGCTGCCTTGCGCGCTCGAGGTTCCTTGCCCGTCGGCCGGGGCGCTGATCTATCCGATCTTCGCGCTGCAGTCGAATGTGCAGCTGCAATTCCTCGACCTCGACGCCACGGGCAACGCAAGGCTCGGCAAGCACGTCGTGATCGACGGGCAGCTCGTCGCCAGCCGGCTGATCGGCAACGTCATGTACCTCGTGACCACGTACTCGCCGCGCCTGCCGTACGAAATGCTCGCCGCGGGCGCCACGGCGCAGCAGAAGTCCACCGTGCTCGACCAGATGACGCCGGCCGATTTCCTGCCGACGTGGACCGCCGACACTTCACTCGCCGAAGCGCTGGTCGCCGATACCGACTGCTACGTCCACCCGACCAATGGCTCGCTCGCTCTCCAGGTGACGACGATCACCGCGATCGACCTCGGCTCGCCGACGCTGGCGCGCGCCAGCCGCTGCTTCGTAGGCGGAACCGAGGCGATCTATATGGCGCCGACGAACCTGTACCTGGCGACGACGCGCTTCCCATTCACCATCCTCTCGACCGGGCTCCTGCAATACGCGCCGCAGTTCGCGACCGACATCCACAAGTTCTCGGTCGCCGGCATGACGATCAATTACCACGCCTCGGGCGAGGTCCCCGGCAACCTCGGCTGGGACGAGCAGCGCAAGCCCTACCGGATGGGCGAATACAACGGCGACCTGCGCGTGCTCAGCTTCACCGGCCAGACTGGCTGGGTCCTGTCCGAAGACGCCACCTCGACCAGCGCGCCACCGCCGTCGCCCGCGACGCTGACGGTGCTGCGCGAATCGGCGAGCGGCGCGTCGCTCGACACGATCGCCACGCTGCCCAACAGCAAGCATCCCGAGCCTCTCGGCAAGGTCGGCGAGCAGATCCATGCAGTGCGCTTCACCGGCGCACGCGGCTACCTCGTGACCTTTCGCGCCGTCGATCCGCTCTACGTCCTCGACCTGACCGACCCGAGCGACCCGCACGTGGCCGGCTCGCTCCAGGTGACCGGTTTTTCCGACTACCTCTTTCCGCTGACCGACGCCCTGCTCTTCGGCGTCGGCCGCGACGTCGACGCGACCAACCACCTCGGCGGCGTCAAGCTCGGCCTGTTCGACGTCAGCGACCCGACGCAGCCGAAGGCACTCGACACGCTCACCCTCGGCGCCTCGGGCAGCCAGAGCGCGCTCGATGCGTCGAGCCACGGCATCAACTGGCTGCAGGTCGGCAAGGTGGCGCGGATCGGCCTGCCGATGCTCCTCACCGCCGCGCCCTTCGATCCGACCCCGCAGCACGGCCTGCAGCGCATCGAGGTCGACACGCTGGCGCAGACTCTCGTGCTCAGGGCCGTGCTGCCGGCGCCGAGCGACCCGACGATCTACCCGAGCCTGTGGGGCGACCGCAGCTTGCAGATCGGGTCCAAGGTCGTGTATCTGACGGAGGGGCAGGTCGTAGTCGCCGATTGGTAGCAAACCCGATAGCGGACAAAGCCTGCCGCCTACCCCCGCAACCTAAACCTCTGCAACTTCCCAGTCTCCGTCCGGGGCAGCACCGCCCGGAACTCCACCGCCCTCGGGTACTTGTACGGCGCGACGCTCGCCTTCACGAAGTCCTGCAGCGCCTTCGTCATCTCCGGCCCCGGCGTGTGCGGCTCGCGCAGCACGACGAAGGCCTTGACGATCTGGCCGCGCTCTTCGTCGGGGACGCCGATCACCGCGCACTCGGCCACCGCCGCATGCGCGAGCAGTGCTTCTTCGACCTCGGGCGCGGCGATGTTGTAGCCGGCCGAGATGATCATGTCGTCGGTGCGGCTCTGATAGTGGAAGTAGCCGTCGGCGTCCATCAGGTAGGCATCGCCGGTGTAGTTCCAGCCGTCCTTCACGTAGCTCTGCTGGCGCGCGTCGTCGAGGTAGCGGCAGCCGGTCGGCCCTTGCACCGCGAGCTTGCCGATGTTGCCGGGCGGCAGCTCGTTGCCGGCGTCGTCGACGACCCTGGCGCGGTAGCCGGGCACGACCTTGCCGGTGGCGCCGGGCCGCGCCTCGGCCTCGTCGGCAGAGATGAAGATGTGCAGCATCTCGGTGGCGCCGATGCCGTCGATGATCTCGATGCCGGTGGCTTCGCGCCAGAGCGCGCGCGTCGCCGCCGGCAGCGCCTCGCCGGCCGCCACGCACTTGCGCAGCGGTCCGCCGTCGCGGATGCCGAGGCGGCGCTCCTTTGCCGCCGCGGCCATCGCCCGGTACGAGGTCGGCGCGGTGAAGAGCACGGTCGCGCCGTACGTGCCGATGGCGTCGAGCAGCTCGTTCGGCCCCGCCTTCTCGAGCAGCACCGTCTGCGCGCCGACGTGCATCGGGAACAGCGTCAGTCCGCCGAGACCGAAGGTGAAGGCGAGCGGCGGGCTGCCGACGAAGACGTCGTTCTCGTTCGCACGCAGTACATGCGGCGGAAAGCAGACGCAGCTCGCCATCACGTCGCGATGGAAATGCATCGTCGCCTTCGGCGGGCCGGTCGTGCCGGAGGTGAAGGCGAGCAGGCAGGTGTCGGCGGCGGCGGTCTCGACGTTCTTGAACGGCGCGTCGTGGCGCTTCATCAGCGCCTCGAGCCCGACGGGCGAAGGGTCGTCGAAGCAGACGACGCGCTCGAGCACCGGCATGACGAGCGTCAGCTCCTCGAGCTCGGCGCGCAGCGCGTGGTCGCACAGGGCAAAGCCGACCTCGCCCTTTTCGACGATCTGCTTCAGCTCCTTGGCGCGCAGCATCGGCATGGTCGCGACGGCGATGGCGCCGGCCTTCATCACCGCGAACCAGCAGGCGACGAGCATCGGCTTGTTGGCGGCGCGCAGCAGCACGCGGTTGCCGGGCACCACGCCCAGGTCCTTGACCAGCACGTGGGCGATGCGGTCGGCCTGGTGCTTCAGCTCGGTGTAGGTCCAGGCGATGCCGCGCGGCGAGCGCACGCACATGCGCTCGCCGTGCCCTTCGGCGATGTGCCGGTCGAGCAGCTCGGTGGCGCAGTTCAACCGCTCGGGAAAGCGCAGCTCGGGCAGGTCGAAGAAGAACGCGGGCTGCGCCGATGCCAGCGGCAGGTGGTCGCGCGCGAAGGCGTCGATGTGGGCGGTGTACACGTCAGTCATCGTGAGTAGCGTGTTGGTCGGGATAGAAATGCGGCGCGCACGCATCCGTAGGGTCCGGTGGCAAGTTCCATCGATTTCCCGATGGGCCTCTGTTCGGCTCCCATAGTTGCCACGTTTCCGCAAGCCCCCCTGCGATCCCGGACGGTGG
>JANXWR010000285.1 GCA_025351025.1 Burkholderiales bacterium
GGTCGACGCTGGAGCGTGCGATTGCGCCGCCAGCGCTGCAGCCAGCCGCTCATGGATGCGCTGTGTCGCCTTCGGCGGACCCCTCCGGAGCGATGCGCGCAAAGCCTTGAGCAGTCCAGCGCAGGACCTCGGCGCGCGGCGTGCCGTTGCCGTCGAGATCCCAGTCGCTCAGCACGTGGCGCACCGATCCGGGCGCCAGCGCGTGGCTGGCCGGCGCGTGGGTGTGGCCGTGGATCAGCACCGGCACATCGGCGGCAGCGACCCAGCCGCGCGCTGCATCGGCGTCGACGTCGACGAAGCGCCGCTCGCGCGAGGGGTGAAGCGAGTCGCTGCGCCGTCGCGCGGCGCGACCGAGCGCACGGCGCCAGGCGAGAGGCAGGGACAGGAAGACGCGTTGCAGGCCGGGTCGGCGCACGACGCGGCGATAGCGCTGGTAGGCGACGTCGTCGAGGCAGAGCGCGTCGCCATGCGACACCAGCACACGCGTGGCGAACGCGGCGATCAGCGTCGGGTCGCAGAAACGCATCACGCCGTTCGCCTCGAGCATCGCGTCGCCGACCAGGAAGTCGCGATTGCCGGCCATGAAGGCGATGGTCTTGCTGGCCGCAGCCTCGCGCAGCACCTCGACGCAGCGGGCCTCGAAGCCGCGCTCGGCCAGGTCGTCGCCGACCCAGACCTCGAACAAGTCGCCGAGGATTAACACGGCGTCGGCCTTTGTATGGCGCAGGTGCGCTTCCCAGGCGGCGAAGGCGCGCGGCGTGCTTGCCGAAAGGTGCAGATCGCTGATGAAGTCGATCGCCCGCCAGTCGACCGGCGCGACGAAGGTCGGCGTCGCCTCGGGCAGCGGCAGCGCGATGGCGGATTGCGTTCGCGCGGCCACGCCCGGTCGGATCAGGAGACGACGGTGGCGCGCGTGATCGTCACGTCTTCGAGCGGCACGTCGGCGTGGCCGCCCCGGTTGCCGGTGCGCACCTGCTCGATCGCGTCGACGATCTCGGTGCCCTTGATGACCGTTCCGAACACCGCATAGCCCCAGCCTTGCGGCGTCTCGGACTTGAAGTTGAGGAACTCGTTGTCGGCGCCGTTGATGAAGAACTGCGCCGTCGCCGAGTGCGGCGCCGAGGTGCGCGCCATCGCCACTGTGTACTTGTCGTTCTTCAAGCCGTTGGAGGCTTCGTTCTGGATCGTATTGCCGGTCGGCTTCTGCTGCATGCCCGGCTCGAAGCCACCGCCCTGCACCATGAAGCCCTTGATGACGCGATGGAACACCGTGCCGTCGAAGTGGCCGTTCTCTACGTTGGTGATGAAGTTCTTCACCGTGATCGGCGCCTTCTCGTCGTCGAGCTCGAGGCGGATCGTTCCATGGCTCGTATCCAGGTCGACTACTTTGGTCATCTCATTTCTCCACGGTTGCTTTTTTGATGATCACAGGCGTGACGGGCACGTCGCCAGGGCCGGTGGGCACGACACGGATCTTGTCGACCACGTCCATGCCTTCGATGACCTTGCCGAAGACGGCGTAGCCGTTGCCGTCGCGCGACTGCGCCTGGTTCAGGAAATCATTGTCCTTGACGTTGATGAAGAACTGCGCGGTGGCCGAGTTCGGGTCGTTGGTCCTCGCCATGGCGATGGTGCCGCGCTGGTTCATGAGGCCGGTCCGGCTCTCGAGGCCGATCGGCGGGCGGGTCGATTTTTCCTTCAGGTCGGGCGTCATGCCACCGCCCTGGATCATGAAGTTGGCGATGACGCGATGGAACACCGTGCCGTTGTAGTGGCCGGCCTTAACGTACTGCAGGAAGTTCTCGACGGTCTTCGGCGCCTTCGCCGCGTCGAGCTCGACGACGATCTCGCCTTCCGAGGTGACGAACTTGACCTTCTGGGCCAGGGCCGGCGCGGTGGCGGCCAGTGAGAGTGCCGCCAGCAAGGTCATCAGGGTACGGGAAATGAGTTTTCGCATGGAGTCTCCGGACTCAACGTTTGAGGGTGGAGCTTGCTCTGGCGGCGACAGCTGGCGCGCGCGCCGCGGCCTTGCCCGCGACCGGCGGCGCCAGCTGGCGCACCAGCTCGAGCTTGCGCGACAGGCCGCTGTTGCCCGGTTCGAGCCTGAGCGCATTGG
This sequence comes from Burkholderiales bacterium, assembly GCA_025351025.1. Lineage (GTDB taxonomy): Bacteria > Pseudomonadota > Gammaproteobacteria > Burkholderiales > Burkholderiaceae_C > Schlegelella_A. The sequence continues at coordinate 2,117 of JANXWR010000285.1, forward strand.
CGTAGGCCTGGCCGGCCAGCATGGCGTAGACGTCGCCGAGATTTTCCTGCGCCGTGGCGTAGCCGGGATTGAGACGCAGCGATTCTTCCAGCTCGGCACGCGCCTTGGCGTATTCGCCGGACGCGGCGTACAGCGCCGCCAGGTTGTTGTGCGGCTCGGCGAGCTCGGGATAGTCCTGAGTCAGCTGCTGCAGCAAGGCGGCCGACTCGCCGCCGCGGCCGGTATCGGCAAGCACCACCGACTTCAGGAAGCGCATCTGCGCCTCCTTGGGCTTGCTGGCGAGGTACTTGTCGGCCCGCTCGAGCGCAGCGGCGGACTGGCCCGCGTGATGCAGCCGCGTCACCTCGCTCAGCTCCTCGGCCAGCGCGGCATGTGCCGCACCGGCAAAGGCCAGGAGAAGCGAGCAGAGGAGGGCGTTGAATGCGGCGAGCGCTCGAAGATGCATCGACGGACCGGAGAGGCGGCGCGCACCGTGCTGTGCACCTTGAACCGTGGCTGCGATTCGCGCAGAACGGGGCCGCTATACTGATTCGATTGTAGGGCACGCATGCGTCGCGAGGCCCCTCAGCGGCGCCGCGGCGCGCCGGTTTGCGCCCCATGACACTTCGAATCCATAACACCCTGTCGCGGGCGACCGAGGTCTTCGTGCCGATCGAGCCGGGCCATGTCCGGCTCTACGTCTGCGGCATCACGATCTACGACCATTCGCACATGGGCCACGCCCGGTTCATGATGGCCTTCGACGTCGCCCAGCGCTGGATGAAGACGCTCGGCTACCGCGTCACCTACGTGCGCAACGTCACCGACGTCGACGACAAGATCATCAAGCGCGCGCTCGAGCGCGGCATGCCGATCCGCGCCCTCACGGAAGAGATGATCACCGCCATGCACGACGACGCCGACAAGCTCGGAATCGAGCGGCCGACGCACGAGCCGCGCGCCACCGAGTACGTGCCGCAGATGGTCGAGATGATCGCCACGCTCGAGAAGAAGGGCTTCGGCTATCGCGCCACGAACGGCGACGTGAACTACGCGGTGCGCAAGTTTCCCGGCTACGGCAAGCTTTCCGGCAAGTCGATCGACCAGCTGCGTGCCGGCGAGCGCGTCGCCGTGCTCGACGGCAAGGAAGATCTGCTCGACTTCGTGATGTGGAAGGCGGCCAAGGAAAGCGAGCCCGACGACGCCAAGTGGCCGAGCGAGTTCGGCGTCGGCCGGCCGGGCTGGCACATCGAATGCTCGGCGATGTGCAAGGCGCTGCTCGGCGCGCACTTCGACATCCATGGCGGCGGCCAGGATCTGCAGTTCCCGCACCACGAGAACGAGATCGCGCAAAGCGAGGCAGCCAACGGCGTGCCGATGGCCAACGTCTGGATGCACAACGGGCTGCTCAACGTCGACAACGAGAAGATGTCGAAGTCGCTCGGCAACTTCTTCACCATCCGCGACGTCCTGAAGCGCTACGACGGCGAGACGGTTCGCTTCTTCATGCTGCGCACGCACTATCGCAGCCCCTTCAATTTCAGCGATCTAAACCTCGACGACGCGAAGAGCGCCCTGCGCCGCCTCTACACCGCGCTCGACAAGGTGGCCGTGCCCGGTGCCGACGAGCCGCTCGACTGGAGCGAGCCGCGCGCTGCCGCCTTTCGCGAGGCGATGAACGACGACTTCAACACGTCGATCGCCGTCGCCGTGCTGTTCGAGCTGGCCACCGAGGTCAATCGCGGCGGCAAACCCGCCGACGCGCGATTGCTGAAAGGCCTGGGCGCGACGCTCGGCATCCTTCAACAAGCGCCGCGCACCTGGCTGCAGGCGGGTGGCAGCGTCGACGAGGGCGCCATCGCGCAGCGCATCGAAGAGCGCCGCGCCGCCAAGAGCGCCGGCGACTACGCGCGCGCCGACGCGATCCGCAAGAGCCTCGCCGATCAGGGCATCGTCCTGAAAGACTCGGCCGCGGGCACGGCCTGGGTGAGGGCCTGAGCTTGCCCACCGCAGCGAAGGCGGGCGCCGTGGCCGTGCCGACCGCCGACTTCTGGGACGATGCCTGCAAGCATCTTTCGAAGCGTGACCGGGTCATGAAAAAGCTCATCCCGCGCTTTGCCGACGGCCGCCTCGAAAGCCGGGGCGACGCCTTCACGACGCTGGCCCGCTCGATCGTCGGCCAGCAGATCTCGTTGAAAGCGGCGCAGGCCGTCTGGGACCGCTTCGTCGCCCTCACGAGCGGCCCGTCGCATCGTCTGGAGCCGGCGGTCGTGCTCGGCCTCGAGGCGCCGCAGATCCGTGCCGCGGGACTCTCGGCGCGCAAGGTCGAGTACCTGTGCGACCTGGCGCAGCACTTCGAATCGGGCGCAGTCCATGTCGCCGAATGGCAGTCCATGGACGACGAGGCGATCATCGAGGAGCTGGTCGCCATCCGCGGCATCGGCCGCTGGACCGCCGAGATGTTTCTCATCTTCCATCTGCTGCGCCCGAACGTGCTGCCGCTCGACGACATCGGCCTCATCAAAGGCATCAGCGTCAACTACTTCAGCGGCGAGCCGGTTTCCCGCGCCGAGGCCCGTGAGCTGGGCGACGCCTGGGCCCCGTACCGCTCGGTCGCCACTTGGTACATTTGGCGCAGCCTCGATCCGCTGCCGGTGAGCTACTGATGAGCAAAAGACACTTCCTGGACTTCGAGCAGCCGGTCGCCGAGCTCGAGTCGAAGATCGACGAGCTGCGCTACGTGCAGAACGAATCGGCCGTCGACATCTCCGAAGAGATCGATCGCCTCAGCAAGAAGAGCCTGCTCCTCACCAAGGACATCTACTCGGGCCTGACG
>JANXWR010000015.1 GCA_025351025.1 Burkholderiales bacterium
GCGCACCGCCTTCAGGCGCGCGACCTGGCTCTCGCGCACCGCGTGGTTGTCGATCGAGCGGGCGTCGATCGCCGCCTCTTCCTCGAGCCTGTACTTGTTGACGCCGACGATCGTGTCCTGGCCCGAGTCGATGCGCGCCTGCTTCTCGGCGGCGCTGGCCTCGATCTTCAGCTTGGCCCAGCCGCTTTGCACCGCCTTGGTCATGCCGCCCATCGCCTCGACCTCTTCGATGAGGGTCCAGGCCGCGTCGGCCATCTGCTGGGTCAGTGCCTCCATCGCATAGCTGCCTGCCCACGGGTCGACGATCGAGGTGATGTGCGTCTCTTCCTGGATCACGAGCTGGGTGTTGCGGGCGATGCGCGCGCTGAACTCGGTCGGCAGGGCGATCGCCTCGTCGAGGGCATTGGTATGCAGGCTCTGCGTGCCGCCGAAGACCGCCGCCATCGCCTCGATGGTCGTGCGCACGACGTTGTTGTATGGGTCTTGCGCGGTCAGCGACCAGCCCGAGGTCTGGCAATGCGTGCGCAGCATCGAGCTCTTCGCCTGCTTAGGGGAGAACTCCTTCATGATCCGGTGCCAGAGGCCGCGCGCCGCGCGCATCTTGGCGATCTCGAGATAGAAGTTCATGCCGATCGCCCAGAAGAAGCTGAGTCGCCCGGCGAAGGCGTCGACGTCGAGGCCCTTGGCGATGGCGGTGCGCGCGTACTCGCGCCCGTCGGCCAGGGTCAGGGCCAGCTCGAGCGCCTGATTCGCGCCCGCTTCCTGGATGTGATAGCCGGAGATCGAGATCGAGTTGAACTTGGGCATGCGCCTGGCCGTGTATTCGATGATGTCGCCGACGATGCGCATGCTCGGGCCGGGCGGATAGATGTAGGTGTTGCGCACCATGAACTCTTTCAGGATGTCGTTCTGGATCGTTCCTGAAAGCTTGTCCTCGGCGATGCCTTGCTCCTCGGCGGCGACGATGTAGCCGGCCAGCACCGGCAGCACCGCGCCGTTCATCGTCATCGAGACGCTGACCTTGTCGAGCGGAATCTGGTCGAACAGGATCTTCATGTCCTCGACCGAATCGATCGCCACGCCCGCCTTGCCGACGTCGCCGACGACGCGCGGATGGTCGCTGTCGTAGCCGCGGTGCGTCGCCAGGTCGAAGGCGACGCTGATGCCCTGGGCGCCGCCGGCGAGCGCCTGGCGATAGAAGGCGTTCGACTGCTCGGCGGTCGAGAAGCCCGCGTACTGGCGGATGGTCCACGGCCGCACCGCGTACATCGTTGCCTGCGGGCCGCGGATGTAGGGCGCAAAGCCGGGCAAGGTATCGGTCGCGGGCAGGCCCTTCAGGTCGGCCGCGGTGTAGAGCGGCTTGACGACAATGCCTTCGGGCGTCTTCCAGCTCAGCGCGTCGACGTCGCCGCCCGGCGCAGATCGCGCGGCGGCTTTCTGCCAGGCAGCGAGCGCGGGCGTGTCGTCGTCGGAAGCGGTGGTCATGAGGGGATGGGACGAGGAGTCGGGGTCGATTATCGCGGCGGCGACAATCCCTGCCCATGGCCAAGCCCCTCGTCTGCCTCGTCGCCGCCGTCGCCCGCGATGGCGGCATCGGTCTGCACGGCGCGCTGCTCGCGCGCATACCGGACGACCTGCGCCGCTTGAAGCGGCTCACCCTGGGCGCGCCGGTCATCATGGGGCGCAAGACCTGGCAGTCGATCGGCCGGCCGCTGCCCGGCCGGCAGAACATCGTCGTCACACGCGACCCCGGTTGGCAGGCCGAAGGCGCCACCGCCGCTGCCTCGCTGGAGGCGGCGCTGGCGCTGGCGGCCGGCGTCGAGCGGGCGTTCGTTCTCGGCGGCGCCGAGCTCTACGCGCTCGCCCTGCCCGCCGCCGACGAGCTCGAGCTGACCGAGATCGACGCCGAGTTCCCGGCCGACGCCTTCTTCCCCGATTGGAACCGCGGCGATTTCAGGCAGACTGCGCGCGAGGCGCACGAAACCGACACAGGCTTGCGCTACAACTTCGTCAGCTACAGACGGGTCGACTAGGGAGATACGAATGTCGGGTCACGGCTTTCACGCGCACGGTCCGCACGACCACGAGCTCGAGCATCAGTCGCAGGAAGAGCCGCATGGCATGGCCGGCCGCCTGGCGGTGGCGACGGCCCTCATC